>NZ_JADBQN010000058.1:0-61499 GCF_014895915.1 Enterobacter cloacae complex sp. P13B | reverse complement strand
TACCAAACCTCTTTAATCCTGAATATTGCAATAAGACTTATAAATAAAGTGGATTTGGGTTAAGATGTCTATACGGAAAGCAGTAGAAAGATGCAGTGGTTTTGCATTTTTGAAACTGATTTTCCGAATTAATTGATTGTTATTGTTGGAGTTATCTCTGGCTGGAATGTGTCAAACATCTCCTGCTACGTTGACAGCGCTGCGAAAAAGATGGCAGAAAAAGTGTTACGCCTTTAATGTAATTTACATAACCCTGCGAACATCTAAATATCCTGAACGTTTAAGAGAATAAAAATAACGTCATGAAACGTGCTTTCTGACTGTTGATATAAAGCAGCACAATAACTATCTGTCAGGCAGTCTGCCGGGCCGGGATGCGAGGGAAAACCTTCAGAAGGAATTGCTTAACTGTTACACACAGCTTCAACCCGGGCAGCTCCGCACGAGCAACCTGAAAGTGAATAGATATGATAAATGCAAATCGTCCGATAATGAATCTCGACCTCGATCTGCTGAGAACGTTTGTTGCGGTCGCCGATCTCAACACTTTTGCAGCAGCTGCTGCCGCCGTCTGCCGAACTCAGTCCGCCGTTAGCCAGCAAATGCAGCGGCTGGAGCAACTGGTTGGGAAAGAGCTTTTTGCCCGTCACGGGCGTAATAAGCTCTTAACGGAACACGGTATTCAGCTACTGGGTTATGCCAGGAAAATTCTTCGCTTTAATGATGAAGCATGTATGTCATTAATGTTTAGCAACCTTCAGGGGGTGTTAACCTTAGGGGCATCTGATGAGTCAGCGGATACAATATTGCCGTTTCTTCTCAACCGAATTAGCTCGGTTTATCCGAAGCTTGCGCTGGATGTAAGCGTAAAACGTAATGCCTTTATGGTTGAGATGTTAAATGAGAACAAGGTCGACCTGGTGGTCACGACGCATCGTCCCGGACAGTTTGATTGTCTGACCTTGCGCACATCGCCAACGCACTGGTATTGCGCAGCGGAATACGTGTTGCAAAAAGGGGAACCCGTACCGCTGGTATTACTGGACGATCCGAGTCCTTTCCGGGATATGGTGCTTACGGCGTTAAATGAAGCCAACATTCCGTGGCGTCTGGCCTATGTAGCGTCCACGCTGCCCGCGGTGCGTGCCGCCGTGAAAGCGGGTCTTGGCGTAACGGCCCGTCCGGTAGAGATGATGAGCCCCGATCTGCGCGTTCTCGGTAAATCTGATGGTCTCCCAGCGCTGCCGGATACCGAGTATCTGCTTTGCCATAACGCGTCCAGTCATAACGAGCTGGCGAAGGTGGTGTTTGAGGCGATGGAAAATTACCATAACCCATGGCAGTTCGAGCATGTTACCTCCGAAGGGGGGGATGATTCCCTGATCGTTGAAGGTGACTTTGAGTGATCAAAAGCTCAAAATTCTGGTAACAAATTGTAAGTGTAAAAAAAAGCCACTCGTGCCGTTTTCGCACGCAGTGGCTTTTTTTTGCCATTATTATCCTCTTTCGTTACAGGGTTTTCATAAATAAAACATACATATCAAGGGAATAAATGCTTCTGCTTGAATTTTGTTCACTTTCCGTTCTAACTTCATCCATAACCCCTTGATGTTAAAAAAGCAGCAAATATGTTGCCGGTTTTTTGGGTGAATTAACAAAAGCGTGTCTCAGATCAAGAAAATACTCCTATTTGGGGGGAGGAATCGTTGGCAAATCCTGTCAAAATAGGAGGGTTATTTTTTTTACTTCCAAAACGGACACGATTCAACAACATGCATTTGACGAAAAGTCAGGTAACCACCAGGGTTAAAGGGCACCAAATGTTAATGAGAATCGCTCGATGTAATTTAATGTGAAGAAACCTTTGTTAAAGTTGACAATAGGTTATAGAAAGGAGTAAAAAACCCCATCATTTTGCTGTCTACGTCTCATTTCAGACAGTTAGTGTAAGGTTATTTGTTCCTCCCCATGAATCGATGTGATGCCCATCTGCCAGCAAGAGCAGTGTCGTCGGTATCACTTTTGATGAGTAAGCAATGAGTATGTCAACATCCACAGAAGTCATCGCTCATCACTGGGCATTCGCAATCTTTCTTATTGTAGCCATTGGCCTGTGCTGCCTGATGTTAGTCGGCGGCTGGTTCCTGGGCGGTCGCGCCCGTGCAAGGCACAAAAACACACCTTTCGAATCAGGTATTGATTCAGTAGGTTCCGCTCGCTTACGCCTGTCTGCCAAGTTCTATCTGGTAGCGATGTTCTTCGTCATCTTCGACGTGGAAGCGCTCTACCTGTTCGCATGGTCGACTTCCATTCGCGAAAGTGGTTGGGTGGGCTTTGTCGAGGCCGCAATTTTCATTTTAGTGCTACTGGCCGGTCTGGTTTATCTGGTGCGTATTGGCGCGCTTGACTGGACGCCTGCGCGTTCACGTCGTGAACACATCAACCCGGAAAACAGTATCTCTAATCGTCAGCAGTAACAGCGAGGCAATAAGATGGATTATACGCTCACCCGCATAGATCCTAACGGTGAGAATGACCGTTACCCCCTGCAAAAACAGGAGATCGTAACCGACCCCCTGGAGCAAGAAGTCAACAAAAGCGTGTACATGGGCAAACTCGAACATGCCATGCACGATATGGTCAACTGGGGTCGTAAGAACTCCATCTGGCCATACAACTTTGGCCTTTCTTGCTGCTACGTTGAAATGGTGACGTCATTCACTGCGGTGCATGACGTTGCGCGTTTTGGGGCCGAGGTACTGCGTGCTTCCCCGCGTCAGGCTGACCTGATGGTGGTGGCCGGTACCTGCTTTACCAAAATGGCGCCTGTTATTCAGCGTCTGTATGATCAGATGCTGGAGCCAAAATGGGTTATCTCCATGGGAGCATGTGCAAACTCCGGCGGTATGTACGACATTTATTCCGTTGTGCAGGGCGTTGATAAGTTCATTCCGGTGGATGTTTACATCCCGGGCTGCCCGCCGCGCCCAGAAGCCTATATGCAGGCGCTGATGCTGCTGCAGGAGTCTATCGGTAAAGAACGTCGCCCACTCTCATGGGTTGTTGGCGATCAGGGTGTCTATCGCGCGAACATGCAGTCTGAGCGCGAGCGTAAACGTGGTGAACGTATTGCCGTCACCAACCTGCGTACGCCTGACGAAATTTAATTTGCGCCTGTAGGCCTGGAGAAAACCTTCGCATATCACTACTCAAATAGCGCGAAGCCAGGCTTAACAGTCACCACGGACCATTTGCAATGGTGAACAATATGACCGACTTAACCGCGCAAGAAGCCGCCTGGCAGACCCGGGATCATCTTGATGACCCCGTTATTGGCGAACTGCGCAACCGTTTTGGGCCGGATGCCTTTACCGTTCAGGCGACCCGCACCGGGGTACCCGTTGTTTGGGTGAAGCGTGAACAATTGCTGGTAGTTGTCGATTTCCTCAAGAAATTGCCAAAACCTTACGTCATGCTGTTTGACTTACACGGCATGGACGAACGTCTGAGAACGCACCGCCAGGGTCTCCCTGCTGCGGATTTTTCCGTTTTCTACCACCTGATCTCAATAGACCGCAACACGGATATCATGCTCAAGGTGGCATTGTCTGAAAACGACATGCATCTGCCGACGATCACCAAACTTTTCCCGAACGCTAACTGGTATGAGCGTGAAACCTGGGAAATGTTCGGCATGACCTTCGACGGCCACCCGCACCTGACGCGCATCATGATGCCGCAGACCTGGACCGGCCACCCGCTGCGTAAAGACTACCCGGCACGTGCGACCGAATTCGATCCGTTTGAGCTGACCAAAGCCAAGCAGGATCTGGAGATGGAAGCGCTGACCTTCAAGCCGGAAGACTGGGGCATGAAGCGCGGTACTGAAAACGAGGACTTCATGTTCCTCAACCTCGGTCCGAACCACCCGTCTGCGCACGGTGCATTCCGTATAATTCTTCAGCTTGACGGCGAAGAGATTGTCGACTGCGTCCCTGACATCGGCTACCACCACCGCGGTGCTGAGAAGATGGGCGAGCGTCAGTCCTGGCACAGCTACATTCCGTATACCGACCGTATCGAGTACCTCGGCGGCTGCGTAAACGAAATGCCTTACGTGCTGGCCGTTGAGAAACTGGCAGGTATCACCGTCCCGGATCGCGTTAACGTGATTCGCGTTATGCTGTCTGAACTGTTCCGCATCAACAGCCACCTGCTGTACATCTCCACGTTCATTCAGGACGTGGGCGCGATGACCCCGGTCTTCTTCGCCTTCACCGATCGTCAGAAAATCTACGATCTGGTGGAAGCGATTACCGGCTTCCGTATGCACCCGGCCTGGTTCCGTATCGGCGGTGTGGCACACGATCTGCCGCGCGGCTGGGACCGTCTGCTGCGTGAATTCCTCGACTGGATGCCGAAACGTCTGGCGTCTTACGAGAAAGCCGCGCTGCGCAACACCATCCTGAAAGGCCGTTCCCAGGGCGTTGCTGCCTATGGCGCGAAAGAAGCGCTGGAGTGGGGGACTACAGGTGCTGGCCTGCGTGCGACCGGTATTGATTTCGACGTGCGTAAAGCCCGTCCTTACTCTGGCTACGAAAACTTCGACTTTGAAGTCCCGGTGGGCGGCGGCGTGTCCGACTGCTACACCCGCGTGATGCTGAAAGTGGAAGAGCTGCGCCAGAGTCTGCGCATCCTTGAGCAGTGCCTCAACAACATGCCGGAAGGCCCGTTCAAGGCGGATCACCCGCTGACCACGCCGCCGCCGAAAGAGCGCACGCTGCAGCATATCGAAACCCTGATCACCCACTTCCTGCAGGTTTCCTGGGGCCCGGTCATGCCGGCGCAAGAATCCTTCCAGATGATTGAAGCGACCAAGGGTATTAACAGTTACTACCTGACCAGCGACGGCAGCACCATGAGCTACCGTACCCGCGTGCGTACGCCGAGCTTTGCGCACCTGCAGCAGATCCCGTCCGCCATCCGCGGCAGTCTGGTCTCCGACCTGATTGTGTATCTGGGTAGTATCGATTTTGTTATGTCAGATGTGGACCGCTAATTATGCACGAGAATCAACAACCACAAACCGAGGCTTTTGAGCTGAGTGAAGCAGAGCGTGCCGCCATTGAGCACGAGATGCACCACTACGAAGACCCGCGTGCGGCGTCCATTGAAGCGCTGAAAATCGTACAGAAACAGCGTGGTTGGGTGCCGGATGGGGCGATCTATGAGATCGCGAAAGTGCTGGGTATTCCGGCAAGCGACGTAGAAGGCGTAGCCACGTTCTACAGCCAGATCTTCCGTCAGCCGGTTGGCCGCCATGTGATCCGCTACTGTGACAGCGTGGTCTGCCACATCACCGGTTACCAGGGCATTCAGGCTGCGATTGAGAAGAAGCTCAATATCAAGCCGGGCCAGACCACGTTCGATGGACGCTTTACTCTGCTGCCAACCTGCTGCCTGGGTAACTGCGACAAGGGGCCGACCATGATGATTGATGAGGATACTCACAGCCATCTGACGCCGGAAGCGATTCCTGACCTGCTGGAGCAGTACAAATGAAAACTGTAATTCGTACTGCTGAGACGCATCCGCTGACCTGGCGTCTGCGCGATGACAAACAGCCGGTATGGCTCGACGAATACCAGAGCAAAAACGGCTATGCCGGTGCGCGTAAAGCCCTCGGCGGCATGGCGCCGGACGACATCGTTAATGCGGTGAAAGATTCCGGCCTGAAAGGCCGAGGCGGTGCGGGCTTCTCCACTGGTCTGAAGTGGAGCCTGATGCCGAAAGACGAATCCATGAACATCCGTTACCTGCTGTGTAACGCCGATGAAATGGAGCCAGGCACCTATAAAGACCGCCTGCTGATGGAGCAGCTGCCGCACCTGCTGGTGGAAGGCATGCTGATCTCCGCGTTTGCGCTGAAAGCGTACCGTGGCTACATCTTCCTGCGCGGTGAGTACATCGAAGCGGCAGAAAACCTGCGTCGCGCGATTGCCGAAGCCACCGAAGCCGGCC
Organism: Enterobacter cloacae complex sp. P13B; assembly: GCF_014895915.1. Lineage (NCBI taxonomy): Bacteria > Pseudomonadati > Pseudomonadota > Gammaproteobacteria > Enterobacterales > Enterobacteriaceae > Enterobacter > Enterobacter cloacae complex sp. P13B. The sequence goes on along the minus strand of NZ_JADBQN010000058.1, from coordinate 55,478 downwards.
TTCTGGGTAAAAACATCCTGGGTACCGGGTTTGACTTCGAACTGTTCGTGCACACCGGTGCCGGGCGTTACATCTGCGGTGAAGAAACTGCGCTGATTAACTCCCTGGAAGGCCGCCGTGCGAACCCGCGTTCCAAGCCACCGTTCCCGGCAAGCTCCGGCGTTTGGGGTAAACCGACCTGCGTAAACAACGTCGAAACCCTGTGTAACGTCCCGGCTATCCTCGCCAACGGCGTGGAGTGGTATCAGGGCATCTCCTCAAGCAAAGATGCCGGTACCAAGCTGATGGGCTTCTCCGGGCGCGTGAAGAACCCTGGCGTCTGGGAACTGCCGTTCGGTACCACCGCACGCGAAATTCTTGAAGACTACGCCGGCGGCATGCGCGATGGCCTGAAATTTAAAGCCTGGCAGCCGGGTGGGGCAGGGACAGACTTCCTGACCGAAGCCCACCTTGACCTGCCGATGGAATTCGAAAGCATTGGGAAAGCAGGCAGCCGTCTGGGTACGGCGCTGGCGATGGCCGTCGACCACGAGATCGGCATGGTCTCGCTGGTACGTAACCTGGAAGAGTTCTTTGCTCGCGAGTCCTGCGGCTGGTGTACACCGTGCCGTGACGGTCTGCCGTGGAGCGTGAAGATCCTTCGTGCAATTGAGCGCGGCGAAGGCCAGCCGGGCGATATCGAGACGCTTGAGCAACTGTGTCGATTCTTAGGGCCAGGTAAAACCTTCTGCGCCCACGCACCGGGTGCCGTCGAGCCGCTGCAGAGCGCGATTAAATATTTCCGCGACGAATTCGAAGCAGGCATCAAGCAGCCGTTCAGCAATACCCATTCGATCAATGGTATTCAGCCGAACCTGCTGAAAGCGCGCTGGTAACGACAAGAATTTTGATTAACGCTCGGTTTCGACCGAGCCAACTGGAAGCATGCTAATGGCTACGATTCATGTAGACGGCAAAGAATACGAAGTCAACGGGGCGGACAACCTGCTGGAAGCTTGTCTGTCTCTTGGCCTCGATATTCCGTACTTTTGCTGGCATCCGGCGCTGGGCAGCGTCGGTGCTTGCCGCCAGTGTGCGGTGAAGCAATATCAAAACGCGGAAGACACGCGTGGTCGCCTGGTGATGTCCTGTATGACGCCAGCCACCGAAGGCACCTTTATTTCGATTGATGACGAAGAAGCCAAACAGTTCCGTGAAAGCGTGGTGGAGTGGTTGATGACCAACCACCCGCACGACTGTCCGGTTTGTGAAGAGGGCGGTAACTGCCACCTTCAGGATATGACCGTGATGACCGGTCACAGCTTCCGTCGCTATCGCTTTACCAAGCGTACCCACCGTAACCAGGATCTGGGGCCGTTCATCTCTCACGAAATGAACCGCTGCATCGCCTGCTACCGCTGCGTGCGTTACTACAAAGACTACGCGGACGGTCAGGATCTGGGCGTCTATGGCGCGCACGACAACGTCTACTTCGGTCGTCCGGAAGACGGCGTGCTGGAGAGCGAATTCTCCGGTAACCTGGTAGAAATCTGCCCGACCGGCGTATTCACGGATAAAACCCACTCCGAGCGTTACAACCGTAAATGGGACATGCAGTTTGCACCAAGCATCTGCCAGCAGTGTTCCCTCGGCTGTAACACCAGCCCGGGTGAGCGCTACGGCGAACTGCGTCGTATCGAAAACCGTTACAACGGTACCGTTAACCACTACTTCCTGTGCGACCGCGGTCGTTTCGGCTATGGCTATGTGAACCTGAAAGACCGTCCGCGTCAGCCGGTTCAGCGCCGTGGCGACGACGTCATTACCCTGAACGCTGAACAGGCGATGCAGGGCGCGGCAGATATTCTGCGCCAGTCGAAGAAAGTGATCGGTATCGGCTCCCCGCGCGCCAGCATCGAAAGCAACTTCGCGCTGCGCGAGCTGGTCGGGGCGGAAAACTTCTATACCGGCATCGCCCAGGGCGAGCAGGAACGTCTTCAGCTGGTACTGAAAGTGCTGCGTGAAGGCGGTATCCATACCCCTGCGCTGCGCGAAATTGAATCCTATGATGCGGTCCTGGTGCTGGGTGAAGACCTGACGCAGACCGGCGCCCGCGCGGCTCTGGCGGTTCGTCAGGCGGTGAAGGGTAAAGCACGTGAAATGGCAGCGGCGCAGAAAGTGGCTGACTGGCAGATTGCGGCGATCCTCAACATCGGCCAGCGCGCTAAGCACCCTCTGTTTGTAACCAACGTCGACAATACCCGTCTGGATGATATCGCGGCGTGGACCTACTGCGCCCCGGTTGAAGATCAGGCGCGCCTCGGCTTTGCCATTGCCCACGCGCTGGACAACAGCTCACCGGCCGTTGAGCTGGATCGCGACCTGCAAAACAAGGTCGACGTGATTGTTCAGGCCCTCGCAGGTGCGAAGAAACCGCTGATTATCTCCGGAACCAACGCCGGTAGCGCTGAAATCATTCAGGCCGCCGCGAACGTTGCCAAAGCCCTGAAAGGCCGCGGTGCAGACGTTGGCGTGACCATGATTGCCCGTGCGGTAAACAGCATCGGTCTGGGCATGATTGGCGGCGGCTCGCTGGAAGAAGCGTTAAGCGAACTGGAATCCGGTGCCGCTGACGCCGTTGTGGTGCTGGAAAACGATCTGCACCGCCACGCGTCTGCCGCTCGCGTTGACGCCGCGCTCTCCAAAGCGCCGCTGGTGATGGTGATTGACCATCAGCGCACCGCGATCATGGACAAAGCGCATCTGGTGCTCTCTGCGGCAAGCTTCGCAGAAAGCGACGGTACCGTTATCAACAACGAAGGCCGCGCGCAGCGTTTCTTCCAGGTTTACGACCCGGCGTACTACGACAGCAACACCGTGATGCTGGAAAGCTGGCGCTGGCTGCACTCCCTGCACAGCACCGTGCAGAGCCGTGAAGTGGACTGGACGCAGCTCGACCACGTTATCGACGCGGTGGTGGAAAAACTGCCTCAGCTGGCAGGCATTAAAGATGCCGCGCCTGAAGCAAGCTTCCGCATTCGCGGCCAGAAGCTGGCGCGTGAACCGCACCGCTACAGCGGCCGTACCGCTATGCGCGCCAACATCAGCGTGCACGAACCGCGTCAGCCGCAGGATAAAGACACCATGTTTGCCTTCTCGATGGAAGGGAACAACCAGCCGTCTGCGCCGCGTTCGCAAATCCCGTTCGCATGGGCTCCGGGCTGGAACTCCCCGCAGGCGTGGAACAAGTTCCAGGCTGAAGTGGGCGGCTCCCTGCGCCACGGCGATCCGGGCGTGCGTCTGATTGAAGCTTCCGAAACCGGTCTGGACTTCTTCACCACCGTCCCGGCGAGCTTCCAGGCTCAGGATGGTCTGTGGCGTATTGCCCCGTACTACCATCTGTTCGGTAGCGACGAGCTGTCCCAGCGTTCACCGGTCTTCCAGACCCGCATGCCGCAGCCGTACATCAAGCTTAATCCGGCGGATGCCGCGAAGCTTGGCGTTAACGCGGGCGCGAACATCGCCTTTAGCTATGACGGCCAGACCATCAGCCTGCCGCTGATTATTTCTGAAAATCTGACAGCAGGGCAGGTCGGTCTGCCGATGGGTATGCCAGGCATCGCGCCGGTCCTGGCGGGTGCGCGTCTTGATAATCTGCAGGAGGCAAAAGCATGAGTTGGTTAACGCCGGATCTTATCGACATCCTGCTGAGCATTCTGAAAGCGATTGTGATCCTGCTGGTGGTGGTCACCTGCGGCGCGTTCATGAGCTTTGGTGAACGTCGTCTGCTCGGTCTGTTCCAGAACCGTTACGGACCGAACCGCGTGGGCTGGGGTGGTTCACTCCAGCTTGTCGCGGACATGATCAAGATGTTCTTTAAAGAGGACTGGATCCCGCGCTTCTCGGATCGCGTGATCTTTACTCTGGCACCGATGATCGCCTTCACCTCGCTGCTGCTGGCGTTTGCTATCGTTCCGGTCAGCCCGACCTGGGTGGTTGCTGACCTGAACATCGGCATTCTGTTCTTCCTGATGATGGCAGGTCTCGCGGTTTACGCGGTCCTGTTCGCAGGCTGGTCCAGTAACAACAAATACTCGCTGCTGGGTGCGATGCGTGCGTCTGCGCAGACCCTGAGCTACGAAGTGTTCCTGGGGCTCTCCCTGATGGGCGTGGTGGCGCAGGCCGGTTCATTCAACATGACCGACATCGTCAACAACCAGGCCGACATCTGGAACGTGATTCCGCAGTTCTTTGGGTTTATTACCTTTGCCATCGCGGGCGTGGCGGTGTGTCACCGTCACCCGTTTGACCAGCCGGAAGCCGAACAGGAACTGGCCGACGGTTACCACATTGAATATTCCGGTATGAAATTCGGTCTGTTCTTCGTGGGCGAGTACATCGGTATCGTCACCATTTCCGCGTTGATGGTAACGCTGTTCTTCGGTGGCTGGCATGGCCCGTTCTTACCGCCGTTCATCTGGTTCGCGCTGAAAACCGCGTTCTTCATGATGATGTTCATTTTGATTCGCGCAGCGTTACCGCGTCCGCGTTATGACCAGGTAATGTCCTTCGGCTGGAAAGTGTGCCTGCCGCTGACGCTCGTCAACTTGTTGGTAACGGCCGCTGTCATTCTCTGGCAGCAGCCATAAGGGGCTATAGACCATGACCTTAAAAGAATTACTGGTAGGTTTCGGTACCCAGGTACGCAGTATCTGGATGATCGGCCTGCACGCGTTTGCTAAACGCGAAACCCGGATGTACCCGGAAGAGCCGGTATATCTGCCGCCGCGCTACCGTGGCCGTATCGTGCTGACGCGCGACCCGGACGGTTCCGAGCGCTGCGTTGCCTGTAACCTATGTGCGGTAGCGTGTCCGGTAGGCTGTATCTCTCTGCAGAAAGCCGAGACGGTAGACGGCCGCTGGTACCCTGAGTTCTTCCGCATCAACTTCTCACGTTGCATCTTCTGCGGTCTGTGTGAAGAAGCGTGCCCAACCACGGCGATTCAGCTGACTCCAGACTTCGAGCTGGGTGAGTACAAGCGTCAGGACCTGGTGTACGAGAAAGAGGATCTGCTGATTTCCGGTCCGGGCAAATACCCGGAATATAACTTCTACCGGATGGCGGGTATGGCAATCGACGGCAAAGATAAGGGCGAAGCAGAGAACGAAGCTAAGCCTATCGACGTCAAGAGCCTGTTACCGTAAGGAGAGGGCAATGGAATTCGCTTTTTATATCTGTGGCCTTATCGCCATCCTGGCTACGCTGCGAGTGATCACGCACACCAATCCGGTGCATGCGCTGCTGTACTTAATCATCTCGCTGCTGGCCATTTCCGGGGTGTTCTTCGCGCTGGGCGCGCACTTCGCCGGTGCGCTGGAAATCATCGTTTACGCCGGGGCCATCATGGTGCTGTTCGTGTTCGTCGTGATGATGCTGAACCTGGGCGGCTCTGAAATTGAGCAGGAACGTCAGTGGTTAAAACCGCAGGTGTGGATTGGCCCGGCCATTCTGTCGGCCATCATGCTGGTGGTGATCGTTTACGCCATTCTGGGCGTTAACGATCAGGGCATCGACGGGACGCCGATTGGCGCGAAAGAGGTGGGTATCACGCTCTTTGGCCCATACGTTCTGGCGGTGGAGCTGGCCTCAATGCTGCTGCTGGCAGGTCTGGTGGTGGCTTTCCACGTTGGCCGCGAAGAGCGTGCTGGCGAGGTGCTGAGCAACCGCACTGACGACCGCGCGAAAAGAAAAACGGAGGAGCGCGCATGATCCCCTTAACACATGGACTGATCCTCGCTGCGATTTTATTCGTTCTGGGTCTGACCGGTCTGGTTATCCGCCGCAATCTGCTGTTTATGCTGATCGGGCTGGAAATCATGATTAACGCCTCCGCGCTGGCCTTCGTGGTCGCCGGAAGCTACTGGGGCCAGACCGATGGTCAGGTGATGTACATTCTCGCCATCAGCCTCGCGGCTGCCGAAGCGAGTATTGGCCTGGCGCTGTTGCTGCAGCTCCATCGTCGCCGCCAGAATCTGAACATCGATTCAGTAAGTGAGTTGCGTGGATGAACATGCTTGCCTTAACCATTATTTTTCCGCTGATTGGCTTCGTGCTGCTGGCGTTTTCTCGCGGCCGCTGGTCTGAGAATCTGTCCGCGACCGTTGGCATGGGCTCTGTCGGCCTGGCCGCGCTGGTCACAGCGTATGCGGGTATCGACTTCTTTAACAACGGACGCCAGCCTTTCAGCGTGCCGCTGTGGACCTGGATGTCGGTCGGTGATTTCAACATCGGTTTCAACCTGGTGCTGGACGGCCTCTCGCTGACCATGCTCTCCGTGGTCACCGGCGTCGGTTTCCTGATCCACATGTTTGCCTCCTGGTACATGCGCGGTGAAGAGGGTTACTCCCGCTTCTTCGCCTACACCAACCTGTTTATTGCCAGCATGGTCGTTCTGGTGCTGGCCGATAACCTGCTGCTGATGTATCTGGGCTGGGAAGGCGTGGGCCTGTGCTCTTACCTGCTGATCGGTTTCTACTATACCGATCCGAAGAATGGCGCAGCGGCCATGAAAGCGTTCGTCGTGACCCGCGTGGGTGACGTCTTCCTCGCGTTCGCGCTGTTCATTCTCTACAACGAACTGGGCACGCTGAACTTCCGCGAGATGGTGGAACTGGCGCCAGCACACTTCGAGGCAGGCAATAACATGCTGTGGTGGGCAACGCTGATGCTGCTGGGCGGTGCCGTGGGTAAATCCGCACAGCTGCCGCTGCAGACATGGCTGGCCGACGCGATGGCGGGTCCAACCCCTGTCTCCGCGCTGATCCACGCCGCGACCATGGTCACCGCCGGTGTTTACCTGATTGCGCGTACCCATGGCCTGTTCCTGATGACTCCGGAAATTCTGCATCTGGTGGGTATCGTCGGTGCGGTCACGCTGGTGCTGGCAGGCTTTGCCGCGCTGGTTCAGACCGACATCAAGCGCGTTCTCGCGTACTCCACCATGAGCCAGATTGGCTACATGTTCCTGGCGCTGGGAGTTCAGGCGTGGGACGCGGCCATTTTCCACCTGATGACGCACGCGTTCTTCAAAGCGCTGCTGTTCCTCTCATCCGGTTCGGTGATTCTGGCCTGCCATCACGAGCAGAACATCTTCAAGATGGGCGGACTGCGTAAGTCCATCCCGCTGGTCTACGTCTGCTTCCTGGTGGGCGGCGCGGCGCTGGCGGCACTGCCGCTGATCACCGCGGGCTTCTTCAGTAAGGACGAAATCCTTGCGGGTGCCATGGCGAATGGTCATATCAATCTGATGGTTGCGGGTCTGGTCGGTGCGTTCATGACCTCCCTGTATACCTTCCGTATGATTTTCATCGTATTCCACGGTAAAGAACAAATTCACGCTCACGCAGGGAAGGGGATTACCCACCACCTGCCGCTGATTGTGCTGCTGGTACTCTCCACCTTCGTTGGCGCGATGATTGTGCCTCCGCTGCAGGGCGTACTGCCGGCGACAACCGAGCTTGAGCACGGTCGTGTTCTGACGCTTGAAATCACCTCCGGTGTGGTCGCTATCGCGGGTATCCTGATTGCGGCATGGCTGTGGCTGGGCAAACGTACGCTGGTCACTGCCGTGGCCAACAGTGCGCCGGGCCGCCTGCTGGGCACCTGGTGGTACAACGCGTGGGGCTTTGACTGGCTGTACGACATGATCTTCGTTAAGCCGTTCCTGGGCATCGCGTGGCTGCTGAAGCGCGACCCGCTGAACAGCCTGATGAACATCCCGGCGATCCTCTCCCGCTTTGCAGGTAAAGGCCTGCTGTACAGCGAGAACGGTTACCTGCGCTGGTATGTGGCGTCCATGAGCATCGGTGCGGTTGTGGTGCTGGCGCTGCTGATGGTATTGCGTTGATCGTTAAGTGAATTTTATTCGAATTCGTTGAAAATCAGGCCCCTGCTGGGGGCCTTAAAAAGGAATGTAAATCGCCATGTTACTACCCTGGCTAATATTAATTCCCTTCATCGGCGGCTTCCTGTGCTGGCAGACTGAACGCTTTGGCGTGAAGATGCCGCGCTGGATCGCGCTGATCACCATGGGATTGACGCTCGCGCTTGGCCTGCAACTGTGGTTGCAGGGCGGTTACTCACTAACCCAGTCTGCGGGCATTCCGCAGTGGCAGTCTGAGTTCATCCTGCCGTGGATCCCACGTTTCGGCATTACGATCCACCTGGCGATTGACGGTCTGTCGCTGCTGATGGTGGTGCTGACCGGTCTGCTCGGCGTTCTGGCGGTACTCTGCTCCTGGCGTGAAATCGAAAAATACCAGGGCTTCTTCCACCTGAACCTGATGTGGATCCTGGGCGGCGTAATCGGCGTGTTCCTTGCCATCGACATGTTCCTGTTCTTCTTCTTCTGGGAGATGATGCTGGTGCCGATGTACTTCCTGATCGCGCTGTGGGGCCACAAGGCGTCCGACGGTAAAACGCGTATCACGGCGGCAACCAAGTTCTTCATCTATACCCAGGCGAGCGGTCTGGTAATGCTGATTGCCATTCTGGCGCTGGTGTTCGTTCATCACAACGCAACCGGCACCTGGACCTTCAACTATGAAGACCTGCTGAAGACGCCAATGTCACACGGCGTTGAATACCTGCTGATGCTGGGCTTCTTCATTGCCTTCGCGGTGAAAATGCCGGTGGTTCCTCTGCACGGCTGGCTGCCAGACGCGCACTCCCAGGCACCAACGGCGGGTTCCGTTGACCTGGCGGGCATCCTGCTGAAAACGGCGGCCTACGGTCTGCTGCGTTTCGCACTGCCGCTGTTCCCGAATGCCTCCGCGGAGTTCGCACCGATTGCCATGTGGCTGGGTGTGATCGGTATCTTCTACGGTGCCTGGATGGCCTTCACGCAATACGACATCAAGCGTCTGATTGCTTATACCTCCGTTTCCCACATGGGCTTCGTGCTGATTGCTATCTACACCGGCAGCCAGCTGGCGTACCAGGGCGCGGTGATCCAGATGATTGCGCACGGTCTGTCCGCAGCCGGTCTCTTCATTCTGTGCGGTCAGCTGTATGAACGTCTGCACACCCGCGACATGCGTATGATGGGCGGCCTGTGGAGCAAAATTAAATGGCTGCCAGCGCTGTCCATGTTCTTCGCGGTGGCTACCCTGGGGATGCCGGGTACCGGTAACTTCGTCGGCGAATTCATGATTCTGTTCGGCAGCTTCAAAGTGGTACCGGTGATTACCGTGATCTCCACCTTTGGTCTGGTGTTCGCTTCCGTTTACTCGCTGGCGATGCTGCACCGCGCTTACTTCGGTAAAGCGAAGAGCGAAATTGCTGCACAAGAACTGCCGGGGATGTCGCTGCGTGAGCTGTTCATCATCCTGCTGCTGGTCGTACTGCTGGTGCTGTTGGGCTTCTTCCCGCAGCCGATTCTGGATACCTCGCACAGCGCGATGGGCAATATCCAGCAGTGGTTTGTTAATTCTGTTTCTACTACAAGGCCGTAATTCGCCATGACAATAACTCCACAACAACTGATCGCGCTGCTACCGCTGCTGATCGTCGGATTGACGGTGGTGGTTGTGATGCTCTCCATTGCGTGGCGACGCAATCACTTCCTGAATGCCACGCTGTCGGTCATCGGCCTGAATGCCGCGTTAGTCTCACTCTGGTTTGTTGGCCAGGGCGGGGCGATGGACGTCACCCCGCTGATGCGCGTTGACGGTTACGCCATGCTCTACACCGGGATGGTGCTGCTGGCGAGCCTGGCAACCTGTACCTTTGCTTACCCGTGGCTTGAAGGCTACAACGACAACAAAGAAGAGTTTTACCTGCTGGTACTGATTGCCGCGCTGGGCGGCATTCTGCTGGCGAATGCCAACCATCTGGCCGCGCTGTTCCTCGGTATTGAGCTGATCTCTCTGCCGCTGTTCGGCCTGATTGGTTACGCCTTCCGTCAGAAGCGCTCTCTGGAAGCGAGCATCAAGTACACCATTCTGTCTGCTGCCGCGTCGTCCTTCCTGCTGTTTGGTATTGCGTTGCTGTACGCTCAGTCCGGTAACCTCTCCTTCATGGCGCTCGGCAAGAGCCTCGGCGACGGCATGCTCCATGAGCCGCTGCTGCTGGCGGGTCTGGGCATGATGATCGTTGGCCTCGGCTTCAAGCTCTCTCTGGTTCCGTTCCACCTGTGGACGCCAGACGTATACCAGGGTGCGCCTGCTCCGGTGTCGACCTTCCTGGCGACGGCGAGCAAAATCGCTATCTTCGGTGTGGTCATGCGTCTGTTCCTGTACGCGCCGGTGGGTGATAGTGAAGCCGTTCGCGTGGTGCTGGGCATCATCGCGTTCGTCTCCATCATCTTCGGTAACCTGATGGCGCTGAGCCAGACCAACATCAAGCGTCTGCTGGGCTACTCGTCCATCTCTCATCTGGGCTACCTGCTGGTGGCGCTGATTGCGCTGCAGAGCGGTGAGATGTCGATGGAAGCCGTGGGCGTGTATCTGGCCGGTTACCTGTTCAGCAGCCTCGGCGCCTTCGGCGTGGTAAGCCTGATGTCCAGCCCGTACCGTGGTCCGGATGCCGATTCACTGTTCTCCTACCGTGGTCTGTTCTGGCACCGTCCAATTCTATCCGCGGTAATGACCGTGATGATGCTCTCTCTGGCGGGTATCCCGATGACGCTGGGCTTTATCGGTAAGTTCTACGTGCTGGCCGTCGGTGTGCAGGCGCACCTGTGGTGGCTGACTGCCGGTGTCGTTATCGGCTCCGCGATTGGCCTCTACTACTACCTGCGTGTGGCCGTGAGCCTGTACCTGAGCGCGCCTCAGCAGCTCAACCGCGATGCTCCAGGCAACTGGCAGTACAGCGCCGGTGGTATCGTGGTGCTTATCTCCGCGCTGCTGGTGCTGATCTTCGGTATCTATCCGCAGCCGCTGATTGATATCGTGCAGCGAGCGATGCCATTAATGTAAAAACAAAAAACCCGCCTCGGCGGGTTTTTTATGGTTTGCGCCCTCTCCCTGTGGAAGAGGGATGGGGTGAGGGCACCAGCCCGCACAGAACCTAAGCCAGCTGCTTCCTGCTTATAAGCGGCCCGCCAATCTTCTTCATCGAACGATCCAGCACTTCCTCAATCACCGACGACAGCTCGTTCAGCTCAAACTTCGCCACGTACCCGTCCGCCTTCACCTTGCGAATATGATCTTCGTTGGCGTTGCCGGAAAGGGAGGAGTGGATCACTACCGGAATATCCTTCAGAACCGGGTCGGTTTTGATTTTGCGCGTCAGCGTAAATCCGTCCATCTCCGGCATTTCGAGGTCGGTCAGCACCAGAGCGATCTTATCGGTGATGGGAACGCCTTCAGCCTGCGCCTGCGCGGCCAGAACCCCAATTTTTTCCCACGCGTCTTTGCCGGTGATGTGCAGCTGCGCTGGGATCTCCATCGCCTGCAGACCTTTCTCCAGCATCGAACGCGCCACTTTGGAATCTTCCGCCACAATCGCGACTGCGCCCGGCTTGATGTTGAACTTGGTGGTTTTCAGATTGGTGGCGTGCAGATCGTGGTTGGCCGGGGTGATGTCATACAGGATCTGCTCAACGTCCAGTACCATCGCCAGATCGTTGGTATCCGTTTTCTCATCCAGGCAGGCAATGCTGGTGATATAGCGGCCGCTGACGGCCGTTTCCGCCGCGTGCACCTGCTTCCAGTCCAGACGCATGATGTTTTCAACCGACTCCACGGCAAAGGCCTGCACGCTGCGGGCATATTCGGTGATAAGCAGGATGTTCAGCCCGGTGGTAGGCTTACAGCCCGCCACGGCGGCCAGATCGATCACCGGGATCACCTGATCGCGAATATTCACCATCCCCATCAGCGGTGATTTCATCCCGGCGGGTTTTGTGAATTCCGGCATCGGCACAATTTCACGCAGCTTAAAGACGTTAATGCCAAACAGCTCGGATTTATTTTCGTTCAGAGAGGTGCCAAGACGGAACAGCAACAGTTCAAAACGGTTCGACAGGGTGAGATTCGCCCTGTCATCAATATCTTTCTGGAAATTATCCATTCTACCCTCGAGAGAAATGCTGACCTTTTAATCGTTATCGGCATTCTGAGAGAAAAATGAAGGGCTAAACGCTGACCTTAGCGAAATCTTCGGCCAGCTCGCACGCCGGGAACACCGCCAGGCACTCTGCCAGCAGGCTTGCACACCCCCGCGCGTCGTAGCGGGAACTGACGTGAGTGACGATCAGCCTCCCGACGCCTGCGTCGCGGGCAAGCTGCGCCGCCTGACGCGTTGAGCTATGGCCGCGGCCGTTGGCTTTCTCTTCCATCGCCGTTTCCAGCGTGGCTTCGTGCACCATCACGTCAACGCCCCGGGCAAGCTGAAGGGCGGCAGGGCACGGGGCCGTGTCGCCAAAGATAGCCAGCTTCTTGCCCGGCTCGGGCGCGGCGAGATAATCCTGACCGTTGATGACACGACCGTCCTCCAGCGTGACGGTCTCGCCGTGCTTCAGGCGCTGGAACAGCGGTCCGGGTTTTACGCCCGCGGCCATCAGCGCGGCGGCGTCCAGCGCGCCGGGTTTGTCATGCGCTTCAATGCGATAGCCATAGCACTCAACGGGATGATTCAGCGGCTGCGCGCTCACCTTATAATCACCGTCATCGAAAACCAGGCCTTCGCTAATCTCAACGATCTCCAGCGGATAATCCGTCCACGATCCGCTCAGGCGCAGCGCGGTTTCAACAAATTCACGCACACCCGCAGGACCGTAAATCGTCAGCGGATTGGCGTTGCCGGCCATGGAGCGGCTGCACAGCAGGCCCGGCAGGCCAAACAGATGGTCGCCGTGCAGGTGAGTAATAAAAATTTTATCCAGCTTGCCGGGGTGATACGCGGTGTGCAGCAGCTGATGCTGCGTCCCTTCACCGCAGTCAAACAGCCACAGCCCGCCGCGGGTGGGGTGCTTAAGATCCAGCAGAATTGCCGTCACGTTTCGTGAGCGGGTTGGCACGCCAGCGGACGTACCCAGAAAAATCAGTTCCATAACGCAATCAGCCCTTTGCCGAACGGGGAGGGGTTTAGTATAACGTGATGAACCCCAGGAAGGAGAAAGAGATGATCCAGTGGCAAGATTTACATCATAGTGAGCTCACCGTTCATTCGCTCTACGCGCTGCTTAAACTGCGCTGCGAAGTGTTTGTGGTTGAACAGACGTGCCCGTATCAGGACATCGACGGCGATGACCTCGTTGGCGAAAACCGCCATATCCTCGGCTGGAAGGATAACGAGCTGGTGGCGTATGCGAGGATTCTGAAAAGCGAGGACGATGTCGAGCCCGTGGTGATAGGCCGCGTCATTATCAGCGGTAACGCTCGGGGTGAGAAACTGGGCTATCAGCTGATGGAAAAAACGCTGGAGTCATGCCAGAAACAGTGGCCGGACAAGGCGTTATACCTGGGCGCACAGGCGCACCTGCAATCCTTCTATGGTCATTTCGGTTTTATGCCGGTCACCGACATCTACGATGAAGACGGTATTCCGCACATCGGCATGGCGCGGGAAGCGAAACAGGCGTAATGGCGCGTCGTTGTCTATAGTTAGCGGACTGGTGTACTAACATGGAGAAAAATATGTCATTTCAATCCTGGGATACCCGTATCGACGACGACCTGACCTTACTGAGCGAAACGCTGGAAGAGGTGTTACGTTCCTCGGGCGACCCTGCCGATCAGAAATATATCGAGCTGAAAGCCCGTGCCGAGCAGGCGCTCCACGACGTTAAAAACCGCGTCAGCCATGCGTCTGATACTTACTACTACCGCGCCAAAAAAGCGGTTTATCGTGCCGATGATTACGTCCATGAAAAACCGTGGCAGGGCATTGGGGTGGGCGCAGCCGTAGGGCTGGTGCTGGGTCTGCTGCTGGCCCGTCGTTAAGCCGTTTAACCACTCCCTATACGTGGGTACTGATATTTCTTATGGTACCCAGTATAATATGAGGTTTTAACAGGGAGAGGTTCGCGTGAATTCGATTTTCCTCGCGCTGGAACAATTGCGTAGCCATCTTTCGCAAGCGTTACCTGCCACATCCGGCCTGCGTCATTTCGACGTCTCTTTCCCGTTAAACGATGCCTTCGATCCCCTTGCCTGGCTGGGCGAGCAGCAGTGCTATCCCCAGTTTTACTGGCAACAGCGTAACGGCGATGAAGAGCTGGCCGCGCTGGGAGCGGTGGTCCAATTCTCCTCTCTGGCGTTAGCCTCGCAGTTTTTAAGTGCGCAACACGCCCCTGAAGATACCCGAATCTGCGGCCTGAACGCGTTTAACCCGGAGCAGGGCAGCCTCTTTTTACCGCGTCTGCTGTGGCGACGTACCGCTGGCAACGCCACGTTGCGTCTGCAGCTGTGGAGCGACAGCTCGCTTGAGGACGATGCCGACACCGCGCGGGCGTTCTTACAGCAACTGCTTCCCGCCAGACCGATCCGTCCGCTCTCCGTGCAGGTTGAGCGCGAAACCCATCACCCGGAAAAACCGCAATGGCTTAGCCTTATCGGCAAAGCGACAGAGACGATTGCACGCGGTGATTTCGAAAAGGTCGTTCTCGCCCGAGCAACCGACCTGCAGTGTAAACAGCGCGTTAACCCCGTCGCGCTGATGGCCGCCAGCCGCGCCCTGAATTTAAACTGCTATCATTTCTGCATGATATTCGACGCCAGCAACGCGTTTCTCGGCTCCACGCCCGAGCGTCTCTGGCGGCGGCGCGGCAAGCTGCTGCGCACCGAAGCGCTGGCGGGCACCGTCGCCAGCCATACTGACGATAAACAGGCGCAGCGTCTGGGCGAGTGGCTGCTGAATGACGATAAAAACCAGCGCGAAAATATGCTGGTGGTGGAAGATATCTGCCAGCGTCTTCAACACCATACGCAGACGCTGGAGGTGTTGCCGGCTCAGGTCGTCCGCCTGCGCAAAGTGCAGCACTTACGCCGCTGTATCTGGACCGAGCTCAAGCAGGCCGACGATGAGCTGTGCCTGCACGTGCTACAGCCGACGGCGGCGGTTGCCGGGCTTCCGCGACAGCCAGCGCGCGAGTTTATTCAGCACGTTGAACCCTTTAACCGTGAGTGGTACGCCGGTTCGGCCGGGTATTTATCTCCCGAACAAAGCGAATTCTGCGTGGCGCTGCGCTCGGCGCGCGTACAGGAAGACGCTCTGCGGCTTTACGCCGGAGCGGGCATTGTCAGCGGCTCTGACCCGGAGCAGGAGTGGCAGGAGATCGAAAACAAAGCCGCCGGATTGCGCTCTCTGCTCCTAAGGGATTAATACTGATTCGCGCAATCCCGATTCATATCAAAATTCCAATTTTTTCTATTATTTATACTGTGTCGCATTCTTGATACCGGACAATCTCATGTCAGTAAGTTCTTTTAACCGACGCTGGGCGGCGGTGATCCTTGAAGCCCTGACGCGCCATGGCGTCAGGCACGTGTGTATTGCACCGGGTTCTCGCTCAACGCCGCTGACGCTGGCGGCGGCTGAAAACCGGGCGTTTGTTCACCACACCCACTTTGACGAGCGAGGTCTGGGACATCTCGCGCTCGGGCTGGCGAAGGTCAGCAAAGAACCCGTGGCGGTGATTGTCACTTCCGGTACCGCCGTGGCGAACCTCTATCCGGCCCTGATTGAAGCCGGGTTAACCGGTGAAAAACTGATCCTGCTTACGGCCGACCGTCCGCCTGAGCTAATCGACTGCGGCGCCAATCAGGCTATTCGCCAGCCCGGACTTTTTTCTACGCACCCTTCGCAGACGGTTTCGTTACCGCGTCCCACCCAGGATATTCCTGCAAGCTGGCTGGTCTCCACCGTCGATCACGCCATGGCGACATTGCGCAGCGGGGCGCTGCATATCAACTGCCCGTTTGCCGAGCCGCTGTACGGCGAGCTGGACGATACCGGCCTTGACTGGCAGCGGTCGCTCGGCGAATGGTGGCAGAGCGAAAAGCCGTGGCTGCGCGAGCAGACGCATCTTGAGAGCGCGAAACAGCGCGACTGGTTCTTCTGGCGGCAGAAGCGAGGTGTGGTCATCGCCGGGCGCATGAGCGCCGCCGAAGGCAGGCTGGTCGCCGAATGGGCGCAAACCCTCGGCTGGCCGCTGATTGGCGACGTGCTTTCCCAGACTGGCCAGCCGCTGCCGTGCGCCGATCTCTGGCTGGGTAACGCGAAAGCGGTTACTGAGCTTTCGCAGGCGCAGATTGTGGTCCAGATTGGCGCAAGCCTGACCGGAAAACGTCTGCTGCAGTGGCAGGCGACCTGCACGCCGGAAGAGTACTGGGTGGTGGACGCGCTGGAAGGGCGGCTCGACCCGGCGCACCATCGCGGCCGTCGTCTGGTGAGCAAAATTGATAGCTGGCTGGAACTGCACCCGGCGGAAAAACGTCAGCCCTGGGCGGTGGCGATCCCTGAGTTGTCGCGTCAGGCGTGGGAAATCACCAAAGCGCGCTGTGAGACATTCAGCGAGGCCGGGCTGGCGCACCGTATTCGCCAATACCTGCCGGAACAGGGGCAGCTGTTTGTCGGCAACAGCCTGGTCGTGCGGCTGATCGATGCCTTTTCGCAGCTGCCGGTGGGCTACCCGGTGTACAGCAACCGCGGTGCCAGCGGCATCGACGGGCTGATCTCGACGGCGGCGGGGGTGCAGCGCGCCAGCGCGAAATCGACGCTGGCGATCGTGGGCGATCTCTCCGCGCTCTACGATCTCAACGCGCTGGCGCTACTGCGTCAGGCGTCCGCGCCGTTTGTGCTGATTGTGGTCAACAACAACGGCGGGCAGATTTTCTCCCTGTTGCCAACGCCCCAGAGCGAGCGCGAGCGCTTCTACCTGATGCCGCAGAACGTGCAGTTTGAACACGCCGCGGCGATGTTCAGCCTGAAATACCATCGCCCGGAAAGCTGGGAACAGCTGGAAGCGGCGTTAAGCACCGCCTGGAAGCAGCCGGGCGCGACGCTGATTGAGCTGGTGGTGAACGAGGCCGATGGCGCGCAGACCCTGCAAAGCCTACTGGCGCAGGTGAGCCAGCTGTGATCCTCTCGGGCGTGCAGCAGGCCGGAAAACCGGGCTATCCCTGGCTGGTCTTTTTGCACGGTTTTTCCGGCGACTGCCGCGAGTGGCAGGCTGTCGGGAAGCAACTCGGCGAGTATTCCCGGCTCTATCTTGACCTGCCGGGCCACGGTGAGTCCGGAGATATTGCCGTGACGGGGTTCGACGAGATGAGCACGTTGCTTACTCGAACCCTGCTTAGTTACAACATACTGAACTTTTGGCTGGTGGGGTACTCCCTCGGCGGCCGCATTGCGATGTTTCATGCCTGCCAGCAGCCAAAGGGGCTGCTGGGGGTGATCGTTGAAGGTGGACATCCGGGCCTGCAGGATGAGGATGAGCGTCACGCGCGGTGGATATCCGACCGCCGCTGGGCGACGCGTTTTCGCACCGAACCGCTGGAAAAGGTCTTAACCGACTGGTATCAACAGCCGGTATTCGCTTCCCTCACTGACCACCAGCGCAAGGCGCTTATCGCCCTGCGCAGCCAGAACAACGGCGCGACGCTGGCGAAGATGCTCGAAGCAACGTCGCTGGCCGTGCAGCCCGATTTGCGTGCCGCGATTAGCATATGCAATTTCCCTTTTGACTATCTCTACGGTGAACGTGACCAGAAGTTCGCGGCCCTGGCCGCTGAACTGGACGCCGTTCGCCATGCGATTCCAAACGCCGGACACAACGCCCACCGGGAAAACCCCGACGCGGTTGCCGCGAGTCTGGCTCAGATACTGCGTCTTCGAATAAAGGACACTCTATGATCTATCCTGATGAACACATGCTTTATGCGCCGGTTGAATGGCAGGACTGCTCCGAAGGCTACACCGACATTCGTTACCACAAATCCGCCGACGGCATTGCCAAAATCACCATCAACCGTCCGCAGGTGCGTAACGCCTTCCGTCCGCTGACCGTCAAAGAGATGATTCAGGCCCTGGCGGATGCGCGCTACGACGACAGTATCGGCGTGATCGTGCTGACCGGTGAAGGCGAGAAGGCCTTCTGCTCCGGTGGCGATCAGAAGGTGCGCGGCGACTACGGCGGATACCAGGACGATGCGGGCACGCACCACCTGAACGTCCTCGATTTCCAGCGCCAGATCCGCACCTGCCCGAAACCGGTGGTGGCGATGGTGGCGGGCTATTCCATCGGCGGCGGCCACGTGCTGCACATGATGTGCGACCTGACCATCGCTGCTGAAAACGCCATCTTCGGCCAGACCGGCCCGAAAGTGGGCTCCTTCGACGGCGGCTGGGGTGCCTCTTACATGGCGCGCATCGTCGGGCAGAAAAAAGCCCGCGAAATCTGGTTCCTGTGCCGCCAGTACAACGTACAGGAAGCGCTGGATATGGGCCTGGTGAATACCGTGGTGCCGCTTGCCGATCTCGAAAAAGAGACCGTGCGCTGGTGCCGAGAGATGCTGCAAAACAGCCCGATGGCGCTGCGTTGCCTGAAAGCGGCACTTAATGCCGACTGTGACGGTCAGGCGGGTCTGCAGGAGCTGGCGGGTAACGCCACCATGCTGTTCTACATGACCGAAGAGGGTCAGGAAGGGCGCAACGCGTTTAACGAAAAACGCCAGCCAGACTTCAGCAAATACAAACGGAACCCGTAATGCGTCGCGCGCAGGTTTACCGCTGGCAGATACCGATGGACGCGGGCGTGGTGCTGCGTGAACGGCGTTTAAAAACCCGTGACGGCTTCTTCGTGCATTTGCAGCAGGGCGAGCGGGAAGGCTGGGGCGAGATTTCGCCTCTGCCGGGCTTTAGCCTGGAGTCGCTGGATGAGGCGCAGTCTGCATTGCTGACGTGGGTAAAGGCGTGGCGTGAGGGCGCAAACCCGGCATTACCGGACACGCGTTCCGCCGCCTTTGGCATCAGTTGCGCGCTGGCGGAGCTGGACGGTAGCCTGCCGGAAGAGGCTAACTATCGCGCGGCACCGCTCTGCACGGGCGACC
Organism: Enterobacter cloacae complex sp. P13B; assembly: GCF_014895915.1. Classification (NCBI taxonomy): domain Bacteria; kingdom Pseudomonadati; phylum Pseudomonadota; class Gammaproteobacteria; order Enterobacterales; family Enterobacteriaceae; genus Enterobacter; species Enterobacter cloacae complex sp. P13B. Next base: position 36,443 of record NZ_JADBQN010000058.1, on the reverse strand, counting down.
CGGACGAGCTGTTCGCGCTGCTCGCCGCCATGCCGGGCGAGAAAGTGGCGAAAATCAAAGTCGGTCTCTACGAAGCGGTGCGTGACGGCATGGTCGCCAATCTGCTGCTGGAAGCAATCCCCGATCTGCACCTGCGTCTGGATGCCAACCGCGCGTGGACGCCGCTTAAGGCACAGCAGTTCGCCAGGTACGTCAACCCGGCGTACCGCAGCCGCATTGCCTTCCTCGAAGAACCGTGCAAAACCCGCGATGACTCGCGCGCCTTTGCCCGCGAAACGGGGATCGCCATCGCCTGGGATGAAAGCCTGCGCGAGGACGATTTTGAATTTGTCGCCGAGCCCGGCGTCAGCGCGGTGGTGATTAAGCCGACGCTAACCGGCAGCCTGACGAAGGTGCGCGAGCAGATCTCGGCGGCGCACGCGCTGGGGCTGACGGCGGTGATCAGCTCGTCGATAGAGTCCAGCCTGGGGCTGACCCAGCTGGCGCGCATTGCCGCCTGGTTAACGCCGGACACGGTTCCCGGCCTCGACACGCTGAACCTGATGCAGGCTCAGCTTCTCCGCGAGTGGCCTGCCAGCACGCTGCCGTGCCTCGACGCAGAGGCGCTGGAGCCGTTGCTATGAGTTTTACCGACTGGCCCTGGCGTCACTGGCGCGCGCTTTTTGCCGATAAACCGGCCCTGAGACTGAATGATGAAGCGCTTACCTGGCAGCAGTTGTGCGCGCGCGTCGAGCGCCTTGCGGCAGGGTTTCACCAGCAGGGTGTGGCGGAGGGCGACGGCGTACTGCTGCTGGCCTATAACCACCCGCAAACGCTGCTGGCATGGCTGGCGCTGCTTCAGTGCGGGGCACGTATTCTTCCCGTTAATCCGCAGCTGCCGCGCCCGCTGCTCGACGTGCTGATCCCGCAGATGACGCTGCGCTTTGCGCTGGTGCTGGACGGCAGCTACGACGGCCTTCATGGCCTGAGCATGTGCGAGCCAGCGGATGCGTACTGCGCTGCGTGGCAGCCGGCGCGGCTGACCACCATGACGCTCACCTCCGGCTCCACCGGGCTGCCGAAGGCGGCGGTGCATACCTGCGCCGCCCATCTTGCCAGCGCCCGCGGCGTGCTGTCGCTGATGCCCTACGGGGATAATGACGACTGGCTGCTTTCGCTGCCGCTGTTTCACGTTTCCGGCCAGGGGATTTTTTGGCGCTGGCTGCAGGCCGGTGCGCGCTTAACCGTGCGCGAGAAGCAGCCGCTGGAGCAGGCGCTACGCGGCTGCACCCACGCCTCGCTGGTGCCGACCCAGCTCTGGCGTCTCCTGAATAGCGAAAGCCGCATCGCACTGAAAGCGGTGCTGCTCGGCGGGGCGGCCATTCCCGTGACGCTGACGCAAAAGGCCCGGGAACAGGGCGTTCGAACGTACTGCGGCTACGGCCTCACCGAGTTTGCCTCTACCGTCTGCGCAAAAGAGGCTGACGGCGATCCGGACGTGGGCCGTGCACTGCCGGGCAGAGAGGTGCAGGTCGTTAACGGTGAAGTCTGGATCAAAGCGCAGAGCATGGCTTCCGGCTACTGGCGGGACGGCGCGCTGATACCGCTGATCAACGCGCAGGGCTGGTTTGCCACTCGCGATCGTGGGGAATGGCATGGCGACCGTCTGACGATTTTAGGCCGCATGGACAATCTCTTTTTCAGCGGTGGAGAGGGGATCCAGCCGGAATCGCTGGAGCGCGTTATCGCCGCGCATCCGCAGATTAACCAGGTGTTTATCGTCCCGCTGGATGACGCCGAGTTTGGACAGCGTCCGGTGGCGGTGGTGGAGTGCGAGCCGGGAACGGATATCACCCGTTTCCCGACCTGGGTACAGGGCAGGCTGGCGCGCTTTGAGCAGCCCGTTCACTGGCTGGTGCTGCCGGCTGAGCTAAAAAATGGCGGGATTAAGATCTCCCGCCAGGCGTTAAAGCAGTGGGTCAATGCCCAGCTGTCCGTATAGTTAGCCGATATCCGGCTCCGGTTTGCGCTGGCGACGACGCAGCAGGCGCAACACCGGCGGCACCACAATCACCATGACCGCGAGCGCTAACAGAACCTTCGCGACGCTGCTGTCCCACAGTATCGACACATTACCGTTGCTGATGGAAAGGGCGCGGCGCAGGTTCTGCTCCAGCATCTCACCCAGCACAAAGCCCAAAATCAGCGGAGACATTGGGAAGTGCATTTTTCGCAAGATGTAGCCGAACACGCCGAGGACCACCATCAGCACGAGGTCAAACGTGGTGCTGTGCACCGCGTAAACCCCCACCGCAGAGACGGCGGCAATGGCGGGCACCAGGAACCACAGCGGAATCGTCAGCATGCGGGTGAACAGCCCAATCAGCGGGATATTCATCACCAGTAGCATGACGTTGGCGATCAGCAGCGCGGCAATCAGCCCCCAGACAATATCAGGCTGCTCGGTAAACATCGCCGGGCCGGGCGTGATGTTATAGAGCGTCAGCGCGCCCATCATCACCGCCGTGGTGCCGGATCCCGGCACGCCCAGGGTCAGCATCGGGATAAACGAGCCGCAGGCCGAGGCGTTATTGGCCGCCTCAGGCGCGGCGACGCCGCGAATATCGCCTTTACCAAAGCTGTCGCTATTGCCGCTGAGCTTCTTCTCGGTCATGTAGGTGATGGCGCTGGCGATAGTGGCCCCGGCGCCCGGCAGGATGCCGACGAAGAAGCCAATCACCGACGAGCGCAGCGTGGCGCCGATGCACTGCGCGCCCTCTTTAGCGCTAAAGAGCATCCGGCCGGTTTTGCGCACCAGCGTCTGCCCGCTGCTGGTATGCTCCAGCATCAGTAAGATCTCAGAGACAGAGAACAGGCCGATCACGACGACAATGAACTGCACGCCATCGGACAGGTGAACGCTGTCGAAGGTAAAGCGATAGACCCCGGTGTTGGCATCCACGCCGACGGTGGCTAACCCTAAGCCAATCAGCGCGGATAAAAACGACTTCAGCGGATTTTGCGCCATCATGCTGCCGAGGCAGGCAATGGCGAACACCATCAGGGCAAAATATTCTGCCGGACCAAACGCCAGCGACCACTGGGCTAGCGCAGGAGCGAACAGAATGATGCCGCCAATGGCAATCAGTGAGCCAAAGAATGAACTGACCGCAGAGATGGAGAGCGCCACGCCGCCGCGTCCCTGCCGCGCCATTGGGTAGCCGTCCAGCGCGGTCATGATCGCCGCCGCATCCCCCGGCACGTTAAGCAGGATCGACGAAATGCGTCCGCCATATTCACAGCCGATGTAGACCGTTGCCAGCAGGATCAGCGCCGATTCCGCAGGCAGATGCAGGGCAAACGCCAGCGGGAGTAAAATCGCCACGCCGTTGATCGGCCCAAGGCCCGGCAGCAGGCCGACAATCGTGCCCACGAAACAGCCGATCAGGGCGATCACCAGGTTTTCCGGGGTCATCGCCACGGCGAACCCCTGCGAGAGGTAAATCCAGGTATCCATAGCGTGCTCCGTTAATTAAGCCAGGCGCCGAGCGGTAACGTCACGTCCAGCAGGCGGTCAAAGGCGTACCACAGTAAAATCCCCATCACCACGCCTGAGATCCCCGCCGCGGGGAGGGTGGCGTTAAACAGCATGCCGATGACCATCGTCAGAATGGCGGTCGCCACCGGGAAGCCGAGCCACTCAAAGCCCCAGGCATACATCAGCAGGACAATCACCATCACCAGCAGACGCTGCAGAATGCGACGCGGCGGCCACTCGACGGTATCCGGGTGGCGAAGCAGCAGCGCCACCGAGCAGAGCAGCATCAGGCCGACGATGCCCATCGGGAAGGGGCGGGGTCCCACGGGTTCATAGCTGTATTCGCTGTGGATCTGCCAGGCGACAAACATCCCGCCAACGCAGAGCAGCAGCCATATCCCGGCAAAAATACGATCGCTCATAGCGCCTCCGGTTATTTCGCCAGGCCAAAGGCTTTCGCCTGTTCGCGGTAGCCATTCACCTGTTTTTTGACGTACTCATCCAGTGGCTTACCGGTCAGGTTAAACTCAAACAGTCCGCGCAGATCGCGCTGTTTCTTAAACTCTTCGGTCTGCTGGAGCTTGTTGAACGCGTCGACCCACCACTGGTACTCGGCGTCGGTCACTTTTGGCCCGACGAAGAAGCCGCGGATGATCGGCCAGACCAGGTTATAACCCTGTTCTTTGGCGGTCGGGACGTTCGCCAGCTGGCCCGGCAGACGGTTTTCCGAGAAGACCGCCAGCACGCGGATTTTATCCCCGCTCAGGTACGGCACCATCTCGCTGAGATCGCCGGAAACGGCCTGAACGTGGTTGCCCATCAGCGCCGTGACCGGTTCGCCGCCGCCCTCAAAGGCCACGTAGCGCATCTTGTGCGGGTCAACCTTCGCCTGCTGGGCGAGAAGGGCCGCTTTCATCCAGTCCTGGCTGCCGATAGACGCCCCTGCGCCAATCACCACGCTGTTCGGATCTTTTTCCATAGCGGTCAGCAGATCTTTCAGGGATTTCCACGGGGAATCGGCACGCACGGCAATCATTCCGTAGTCGGTGCCGACGGTCGCCAGCCAGCGCACGTCGTCCACACCGTAGCGGCCAAACTTGCCCTGCGACAGGTTCAGCAGCGAGCCGCCGGAGAAGGCCACCACCGTTCCCGCTTCCGCCGGACGTTGCGCGACAATCGCGTTATAGGCCACCGCGCCCACGCCGCCTGGCATGTAGGTGACGCGCATCGGTTTCTCAATGGCCTTCGTCTCCAGCAGGCTGACCTGAATAAGCTTGCAGGTGAGATCGAAACCGCCGCCCGGTTTGGCCGGGGCGATACATTCGGTACGGGACGGAGCGTCCTGGGCCTGAACGACAGAGGTACTCAACAGCAACACGCTTGCAGCAAGGGTAGAAAGTAATTGTTTTTTCATCGTTTATCCTCACGCCGGGGGTACGGGTCTTTTTTTCTGATTATGTGAACCACCTTGTAGCGGTTCCGTTGCGTGATTGTTAAAACAATAACCTTTCATTTCCCTTTCAACGGGACACCAACTTTACAGGATGTGACATGCGTCTCTTACTCGCAGAAGATAATCGTGAGCTGGCTCACTGGCTGGAGAAAGCGCTGGTGCAGGAAGGCTTTGCCGTGGACTGCGTCTCCGACGGACGTGCCGCCGACCATCTGCTGCAGGGTGAAAACTACGCGGTCGCTATTCTGGACATCGGCATGCCCGGTTTTGACGGCCTGGAAGTGGTCCACCGCCTCAGAAAACGGGGGCAGACGCTGCCGGTGCTGTTTCTTACCGCCCGCAGCAACGTGGCGGATCGGGTGAAGGGACTGAACGCCGGGGCAGATGACTATCTGCCAAAACCTTTTGAGCTGGAGGAGCTTGACGCGCGTCTGCGCGCCCTGTTGCGCCGAAGCGAGGGTCGAACGCAGGAGCGCCAACGCCTTGGGGAGCTGGAGTATGACGACGAGGGCTTTTTCCTGCTGCGCGATGAACCGCTTTCCCTGACGCCGCGGGAGCTCTCTCTGCTGAAAGTGCTGATGCACCGCCGGACCCGTCCGGTTTCACGACAGCAGCTTTTCGACCAGGTGTTCAGCCTGAACGACGACGTCAGCCCTGAAAGCATCGATCTCTATATTCACCGGCTGCGTAAGAAGCTGACCGGCAGCGGCGTGCGGATAACCACCCTTCGGGGGCTTGGGTACGTGCTGGAGTGCGGCGATGAGGTGGGTTAAGCCGCAGTCGCTCTATCTGCAGCTGTTGCTTTTCCTGGGGCTGCCGCTGCTGCTGCTGTGGGGATTGTCGGCCTTTAACAGCTACGTTAGCGCACTGCAGGCGGCCACGCAGGCCTACGATCGCACGCTGTTATCCTCTGCCCGCACCATCTCCGAGCGGCTGGAGGTGCGCAACGGCAGGCTGGCGGTGGACGTGCCCTGGGTGGTGCTCGACAGCTTTGAGCTCAATATGAACGACCGGCTCTACTATAAGGTGGTCGACCCCGACGGCCGGGTGATCTCCGGCTATGACGATCTGCCGAAGATGCCGCCTGCGACGTCGCGCACCACGCTCTATCCGGCGCTGGCCTGGTTTTACCACACCGAATATCGCGGCCAGGCGATTCGGGTGGCGCGCCTGCTGCAGCCCGTCAATGAAGATAATGTTTTTGGCATGGCGGAGATTTACGTCGCCGAGACGCTCCAGTCCCGCCGCTATCTCGCCAGCCAGTTGCTCTTTTCATCCTGGGTTTCACAGGGGCTGCTGGTGCTGCTGACGCTGGTGCTGACCGCATGGCTGCTGCGCCGCGTGCTGCGCCCAATGCGCCAGCTTTCGTCACTGATGGTGCGGCGCGAGCCGGGCCTGCTCGCACCGCTGCCGGAGCTGCTGCCCTGGTCGGAGACCCGGCTGCTGATAGTCGCCTTTAACCGCTATATCGACCGGCTGCGCGGCGTGCTTTCGCGTCAGGAACGCTTTAACGCGGATGCGTCGCACCAGCTCAAAACGCCGCTGGCGGTGCTTAAAACCCAGGTCTCCGTCGCCCTCGCGCGTCAGGATCCCGCCCTGTGGCAGGAGAGCCTGCGGGCAATGAATGCCACCCTGGACGACACTATCGTGCTCACCGAGCGGCTGCTGCAGCTTTCAGCGGTGAAGGGAAAAGAGCAGGGGGATCGTCATTTTACGCCAGTGGATCTGGTTCAGGTGGTGCAGAACTGCTGCTTTTCCCGGCTGGCGCAGGCGCGGAGCAAGGCGATTGATTTAGGATATGACGGTGTACAGCAGCCGGTCACGATCGAAGGCGATGACGTTCTGCTGGGCGAGCTGTGCGCCAACCTGCTGGAGAACGCGATTAAATATACGCCTGCAGGCGGGACCGTGACCGTATTCCTGCGCGTGGATGGCGGCGCCGTTGAGCTGAGCGTTGAGGACAGCGGCCCCGGCATTGAAGAGGATCAGATCTACCAGGCGATGCAGCCTTTCCACCGTCTGGACAACGTCGGGAACGCCGCCGGTTCCGGGATCGGGCTGGCGCTGGCGGGGGATATCGCCCGGCTGCACCGCAGCCATTTGCAGCTGACTCGCAGCGAAACGCTGGGTGGCCTTTGCGTCAAAATGCGCTTTCTGCTGCTTACGTAAAAAAGCCGGGGGTTTCAAATCGTTACAATCTTCCTGTCCGCCGCACGCAGAGTGCTTGATCCCCCGCAGACTCAGGTTAAAATCTCGCGGTTTTGGGGACTTCTCTATAATTATGCAGGATCGCGATAATGAAAAAAGTGGCATTACTGGGCCTCGGCCTGATGGTTGTATCTGCGGCGGCTAACGCCATTAGCATTAATGGTTCGGCGGGTCAGGACTATACCCACCTCGGTTTTGGCATGGGTACTGACACCTCCGGTCTGGCAATGACCGGCGGCTGGACGCACAACGATGACGACGGCGACGCGGCAAGCCTCGGCCTCGGTCTGAATATTCCTCTTGGCCCATTCCTGGCCACCGTTGGCGGTAAAGGTATCTACACCAACCCGAACGACGGTGATGAAGGGTACGCAGCGGCAGTGGGCGGTGGCCTGCAGTGGAAAATTGGCGACAGCTTCGGCCTGTTTGGCGAGTACTACTACTCTCCGGATTCCCTCTCCAGCGGCATCGACAGCTATGAAGAAGCCAACGCCGGCGCGCGCTGGACCATCATGCGTCCGATTACCATCGAAGCGGGCTACCGTTATCTGAACCTGGCCGGTAAAGACGGCAACCGCGATAACGCGCTGGCTGACGGCCCGTACGTGGGCGTGAGCGCAGGCTTCTAATCGTTCCGGCGCGGCGTTCCGTCGCGCCAGTTTCTCTCATCTCCACCCCGCGTTTGCGCTATAGTGTTTTGACCAAATAAGCGGGAGAACACAATGATTAACGTGGAGATGTTATCCACCGGCGACGAAGTGCTGCACGGACAGATTATTGATACCAATGCTGCCTGGCTTGCCGATCTTTTCTTTGAGCAAGGATTACCGTTAACGCGCCGCAATACGGTAGGAGACAACCTTGAGTCCCTGGTCAGCATTTTGCGCGAGCGTAGCGAACAGTGCGACGTGCTGATCGTGAATGGCGGGCTCGGCCCCACCGGTGACGATCTCAGCGCGCTGGCCGCCGCGACCGCAAAAGGCGAAGGGCTGGTGCTGCACGAGGCGTGGCTTTCGCAGATGGAACGCTTTTTCTCCGAACGTGGTCGCGTCATGGCCCCCAGCAACCGCAAGCAGGCTGAAATTCCCGCCAGCGCCGAGCTGGTTGATAACCCGGTCGGTACCGCATGCGGGTTTGCCATGCAGATGAACCGCTGCCTGATGTTCTTCACGCCGGGCGTGCCCTCCGAATTTAAGGTAATGGTCGAGCAGCAGATCCTGCCGCGCCTTCGCCAGCGTTTTACTCTGCCTGAACCTCCGCTGTGCCTGCGCCTGACCACCTTTGGCCGCTCGGAAAGCGATCTGGCCCAGAGCCTTGACCACCTCCCGCTGCCGCCGGGCGTCTCCATGGGCTATCGCTCCTCTATGCCGATCATTGAACTCAAATTAACAGGACCGGCCACGCAGAAAGAGGCGATGCTGGCCCTGTGGCCTGAGGTGCAGCGCGTGGCGGGCGAAAGCCTGATTTTTGAAGGGACGGAAGGGTTGCCTGAGCAGATTGCAAAACATCTGCAGACTCGCCAGCTCAGCGTGACCTTAAGCGAGCAGTTCACCGGTGGCCTGCTGGCGCTGCAATTGTCGCGCGTCAACGCGCCGCTGCTCGCCAGCGAAGTGGTGCCGTTTCAGCAGGAGACCCTGGCGCAAACCGCCCGCTGGGCTTCCGAAAGAAGGGTGAAGCATTTTGCCGGTCTGGCGCTGTTTGTCGGCGGGCTGGATGAGGATTACCTCAACTTCGCGCTGGCGACGCCGGAAGGCACTTGGGCGCTGCGGGTAAAAATGAGCATCACCCGCCACAGCCTGGCGGTGCGTCAGGAGGTGTGCGCCATGATGGCGCTGAATATGCTGCGCCGCTGGCTCAACGGCAAAGAGGTCGCCAGCGAGCACGGCTGGATTAACGTTGTCGAGTCGCTGTTCGTTGAGTAATGCCTGTGCCGGGGCCTTTCGCCCCGGCAACGTTCAGCCCAGCGCTTTCGCCAGCAGGGTAATCGGATGTTCGCAGCGCTTGCTGGTGGACATCTCAATCTGCCATTTACAGGTTTCGCAGTCCGTCACCACGATATCCGCGCCGCTCTCTTCAATCTGGCGGAACAGCGGGGCGCCAATTGCCTGCGAGGTTTCGTAGTTTTCACGCTTAAAGCCGTAGGTGCCTGCGATGCCGCAGCAGCGCGAATCCAGCACCGTCAGCTCCAGCCCCGGAATTAACCGCAGCAGCTCCAGCGTATAGAGCGACCAGCCCATTTTCTCCATATGACACGGGGTGTGATAGACCACCTTCAGCGGCAATGTTCCCAGCGGCAACGTCTGCCCGCTGTCCAGCTTGCGCCAGAGGAAGCGCGTCGCCAGCTCGATGTGCTCGCGCAGTCCGGCGTTATCCACGTCCAGCAGGTGCGGATACTCATCGCGCAGGGTGAAGGTGCAGGTGGACGACGTCGCCAGCACCGGCATGCCTTTATCGACAATCGCTTCGCGCAGGGAGGTGACGTTGCTTTTGGCCTGCCTGCGCGCTTTATCGGTAAACCCGTTGGCAATCAGCGGCACGCCGCAGCACTTCTCTTTGCTAAGCAGCTGTACGCCTGTTCCCATGGCGTTCAGCACCTTCAGCAGGTCTTTTCCCAGCTGCGGATGGTTGTAGTTCACATAGCAGCCGTGGAAAAAGGCTACCCGATCGTCGTACTGCGCCTGCTGCTCCGCGACGGTTTTATACCAGCGACGGAAGGTGCCGTGAGAATATTTTGGCAGGCTGCGGTGATGGTCTATTTTAAGCGTGGCATCCAGCAGCTGACGCACCGGCTTGAGTGAGGTTGCGGCATTCACCAGCGGGGCAAACGGCGTGGAGACGTTGCCCATCAGATCGGTATGGCTCAGGATCGCATCGCGCAGTGACGGCTTTTGCGTGCTATAGCGCGCCCGGGCGCGCTGGATGATGTCGCCGATTTTCACGTCCGACGGGCAGGCGACCTCGCAGCGCTTGCAGTTGATGCAGTATTTCAGCGCCTCGTCGTAAAGCCTGCCATCCTTCAGGCGCAGGCGCTCGCCGTCCGGCCCGGCCTGCTTTGGCCCAGGGTAGCGCGGGTTTACGCCGCTGACCGGGCAGACGGTGGTACAGACCGTGCATTTAATGCAGCTTTCGAAACGGGTGTCGTTCATTGTTCAGCCTCCACGCGCTGGATAATCTGCTCGGCTACATACAGCGCCGTGACGGCGCAAACCCCGCCGCCGCATCCCTGGGGGATCGGATCGTATCCGCCCAGCAGCGAGCCGATGGCAAAAAGATTATCGACGGGCATACCGGAAAGCTGCGGATGTAGCCGGTTATCGACAATTACGCCAAACTGCTGCCAGGGCTGCGGCGTGAAGAAATCACACTGATACCAGTCCGTGCGGGAAGCGGTTTGCCGCACATCCAGCCCCATAATCGCTTCCCGGATGCCCTCCCGGCTGCTCAGCAGCCCGTTGCTGAAGAAGCTTCCGCTCGCCAGCACCGTATAGCGGGCGCGAAGCGGAATATCCTCGTGGTTGCGCGTCCAGATTTCGCTCACCGCGCCGTCGGTCAGGGTGATTTTTTTCACCTCGTCACCCGCCATCCACACGCCGCCCTGCGCAACAAACTGGCGCTGAAGCTGGGTGTGCAGACGAATGCCGGGTACGGAAGGGGGAAGCGTCGGCAGTAAACCGAGCGTGCAGGGCAGACGATCCGAGAGCCAGCGCCAGAGCCGGTTGTCGTTTAAACCAAAGCAGGCGGGCATTAACAGGGCATCGCAGGTTTCACCGAGCGGCCTGAGCGCGTCATACAGCAGCGGCCATTTGTCCTCGTTATCCAGAAAACGGGCGATATTCACCGCGCGAAACTCGCTCGGGTTATCGCGCAGGATATCCAGCTCGGGCAGCTCTATTTCTGCCGTGTCGGCGTTGATGCCCTGGCGACAGAGCGAGGCCGCCGCGAGATGGGGTTGAAAATCCAGAAAGCCGCTAATACCCACCACCCGCACTCGTCCCGCGCTGACGGGGGCCACGGGGACTTCCTCCGGGCTGAGCCACGCGGAGCGCAGGGTGCCGAGCGGCGTGATGCGCTGGTGATTTTGCCTGGCGCTTCCCTTCAGACGCGCTCCGCAGCCCGCCAGCAGCGCTTCGGCTTCCAGCGCAAAGCGGTCAATATGCTGCGCGCCAACCAGGTGATAGGGGTGCTCCGGCGGCAGCCTGTCGCGGTACGCTTCGTCCACCAGATCCAGCGATCCCGACGAGAAGTGCAGGGCGCTCTGGCCGCGGGTGATAATGGCGCAGCGCAGCCCCTGCTTCGTGAGTTTGATGCCGCAGAGCAAGCCTGCCAGCCCGCCGCCGACGATTACGGTATCAAATTTCATCGTGTTGCTCCTTCTCCAGGCCGCAAAGCCCCTGATAGACCCAGCGGGTAAATTCGCTTTCGCGCAGGGCATCACCCCAGGCGACAGGCTGAATGCCTTTCCAGCGCTCGTTCAAAAACGCGCTGAGCTGATCGAGCGACTGGGTGGCGGTGGTGGTATGAAAACGCTGCAGCAGCCCGGCGGCACGACAGGCGCACAGCTCGCCCTGACAGGTCCCCATTCCGACGCGGGTGCGGCGGCGGAGATCCAACAGGCTGTTGACCGTCAGGTTCTCTACCGCGTACTGCACTTCGCCTGCGGTCACGGCTTCGCACTCGCACACCAGGCTGCGGCTCAGTCGTCCTTCACCGAGCCACTGCGGGGTTCTGTCGCCGTGGCGGTAGATGGCCGAACCGCGCAGCGGCGCGGGCAGGGAGATGATTTTTTGCAGCGTTTTTTCGGTAGACTGGCGCGATCCCGGCAGCGGCTGTTCTGCGGTAACGCACGGTTCGGTATTTCCGAGCTTGCGGCAGACGGCATCGGTCGCCCACTCGGCCATCAGCCGGTAGGTCATCAGCTTGCCGCCGGTAATGGTGATAAACCCGTCCATGCCGTCGCGCTCGGCGTGATCGAGCAGCACGATGCCCCGGCTGACGTTACGTCCGCTCGGATCGTTATCGCTGGCGACAAGGGGACGCACGCCCGCGTAGGCGCGCAGAATACGCGTCTGCGCCATCACCGGCGCCAGCTTTTCCCCTTCGCGTAGCAGAATATCTACTTCTTCGGCGGTGACCCGGTTGACGTCAATGTCGCTGTAGTCAACGTGCGTTGACGTCGTACCGATGAGCGAAATGGTGTCGCCCGGCACCAGAATGTCGGCGTCAGACGGTTTGCGGCAGCGGTTGATGACGTGGTTATTGATGCGGTGGTCAAGGATCAGCAGCGAACCTTTGGCCGGGAACATGCGGATGGATAAATCGGCGTATTCCGCGATGCGCTGGCCCCAGATCCCCGCCGCGTTGACCACCACGGCGGCGTGCAGCTCGCTGTGCTCGTTGTACTGCGTATCAAACACCCGCACGCCGCAGATGCGATGACCCTCGCGGATAAGCCCGGTCACTTCATGTCCGGTCAGAATGCGCGCGCCATGCTCGCGGGCGTCCAGCATGTTGGCGGCGGTCAGGCGGAACGGATCGACGGTGCCGTCAGGCACCTTCACCGCGCCGATCAGCGTCGGGTTCACCGACGGCTCCAGCCGCCGGGCCAGCGCCGGATCCATGGCCTCCGCCTGAATGCCCGCTGCAGTACAGGCGGTTATAAAGGTTGACTGAAAGGCAAGGTCATCTTCGGGAAGGGTAATAAAGAGGCCGTCGGTTGGCTCTATGCAGTGTCGGGCGATACGCTTGAGGATCTGGTTTTCAGCGATACATTCGCGCGCGGATTCACCGTCGGTGACCGCATACCGCGCGCCGCTGTGCAGCAGGCCGTGGTTACGCCCCGTCGCGCCGGTGGCGATATCGTGGCGCTCCAGAAGCGTGACGCTTAAGCCGCGAAGGGCGCAGTCGCGTGCGATGCCGGCGCCGGTTGCGCCACCGCCAATGATAATCACATCGCTGTAGCGTGGATCGTGAATTGTCATTGCCTTTCCTCTATGTTCGTTTTTTAGCATTTAGCCACATAGATCGTGTGGTTTGTTTGATTTCGAACATAAACGCGCGAAATTCGAAACTGAAACGTGATTTCATGCGCTTTTTTGCGCATTCTGTCATATTTCTGTAACAATCTGTGCGTTGATTCACAGTAACAAACCGCATGTTTTTTTAACATCCCCGCCTCTGTAACCGGGCGCGAGATGCCTGGTCATTTTTTGAAAGGCCACGGAGGCTGTTATGCTCAGTATCTTCAAACCTGCGCCGCATCGGGCGCGACTGCCAGAGGCAGAGATCGATCCTCTCTACCGCCGTCTGCGTTGGCAAATCTTCCTCGGGATCTTCTTCGGGTATGCGGCGTACTATCTTGTACGTAAAAACTTTGCGCTCGCCATGCCGTATCTGGTGGAGCAGGGCTTCTCTCGCGGCGACCTGGGCTTCGCGCTGTCGGGGATCTCCATCGCCTACGGTTTTTCTAAATTCATCATGGGTTCCGTGTCGGACCGTTCGAATCCGCGCGTGTTCCTGCCCGCCGGTCTGATCCTCGCGGCAGCGGTCATGCTGTTCATGGGCTTTGTGCCGTGGGCGACGTCCAGCATTGCCATCATGTTCGTGCTGCTGTTCCTCTGCGGCTGGTTCCAGGGGATGGGGTGGCCGCCGTGCGGACGTACCATGGTGCACTGGTGGTCGCAGAAGGAGCGTGGCGGCATTGTGTCGGTGTGGAACTGCGCGCATAACGTCGGGGGCGGGCTTCCACCTCTGCTGTTCCTGCTGGGGATGGCCTGGTTCAACGACTGGCACGCGGCGCTCTACATGCCTGCCTTTGGTGCTATTCTGGTGGCGATTATTGCCTTCGCCCTGATGCGCGACACGCCGCAGTCCTGCGGGCTGCCGCCAATCGAAGAGTACAAAAACGACTATCCGGATGACTACAGCGAGAAGCACGAAGAAGAGCTGACCGCGAAACAGATCTTCATGAAGTACGTGCTGCCGAACAAGCTGCTGTGGTACATCGCGGTGGCGAACGTGTTCGTATATCTGCTGCGCTACGGCATCCTCGACTGGTCCCCGACCTACCTGAAAGAGGTGAAGCACTTCGCGCTGGATAAATCCTCCTGGGCGTACTTCCTGTATGAATATGCCGGGATCCCGGGCACGCTGATTTGCGGCTGGATGTCGGACAAAGTGTTTAAAGGCAACCGCGGCGCAACGGGCGTGTTCTTTATGACCCTGGTGACCATCGCGACTGTCGTTTACTGGCTTAACCCGCCGGGTAACCCATCAGTAGACATGGCCTGTATGATCGTTATCGGCTTCCTGATTTACGGCCCGGTGATGCTGATCGGTCTGCACGCGCTTGAGCTGGCGCCGAAAAAAGCGGCGGGCACGGCGGCAGGCTTTACCGGTCTGTTTGGCTACCTCGGCGGTTCCGTCGCGGCGAGCGCTATCGTGGGCTACACCGTTGACTTCTTCGGCTGGGACGGCGGCTTTATGGTGATGATTGGCGGTAGCGTGCTGGCGGTTCTGCTGCTGGTTGTTGTGATGATCGGCGAGAAACGTCACCACGCGGAAGTGCTGGCGCGTCGTCAATAAGGAGCATTGCGATGAAATTAACTCCATTAACCACCGGCCTGCTGCTGGCAGGCCTGATGACTGGCTCTGCCCTGGCGGCGGATAAAATCGTTATCGCCCACCGCGGTGCCAGCGGCTATCTGCCGGAGCATACGCTGCCGGCGAAAGCGATGGCCTATGCCCAGGGGGCGGATTACCTGGAGCAGGATCTGGTGATGACGAAGGACGACCAGCTGGTCGTCCTGCATGACCACTATCTTGACCGCGTGACGGACGTGGCAGAGCGTTTCCCGGACCGCGCGCGCAAAGATGGTCGTTACTACGCCATCGACTTTACCCTGGATGAAATTCGCTCTCTGAAGTTTACCGAAGGCTTTGAGATTGAAAACGGCAAGAAGGTGCAGGTCTACCCGGGACGCTTCCCGATGGGCAAATCTGACTTCCGGATCCATACCTTCCAGGAAGAGATTGAGTTTGTTCAGGGGCTGAACCACTCGACCGGTAAAAACATCGGTATCTACCCGGAAATCAAAGCGCCGTGGTTCCACCATCAGGAAGGGAAGGACATTGCCGCGAAGACGCTGGAGGTGCTGAAACAGTACGGCTATACCAGCAAGAAGGACAAAGTTTACCTGCAGTGTTTTGACGCCGCCGAGCTGAAGCGCATCAAAACCGAGCTGGAGCCGAAGATGGGGATGGATCTCAATCTGGTGCAGCTGATTTCCTACACCGACTGGAATGAAACCCAGGAGAAGCAGCCGGACGGGAAGTGGGTGAACTACAGCTACGACTGGATGTTCAAGCCGGGCGCGATGAAGCAGATTGCGCAGTACGCTGACGGCATCGGGCCGGATTATCACATGCTGGTGGCGGAAGGCTCAACGCCTGGCCACGTGAAGCTGACGGCGATGGTGAAAGAGGCGCACGCCAGCAAGATGCAGGTGCATCCGTACACGGTGCGTGCCGATCAGCTGCCGCCATATGCCACCGATGTGAATCAGCTTTACGAGGTGTTGTATAAGCAGGCGGACGTGGACGGGCTGTTTACGGATTTCCCGGATAAAGCGGTGACGTTCTTAAAATAGAAAAAAGGGCCGTAAGGCCCTCTTTTACATCTCGATCTCAATATCGCCTTTTGCCCGGCAGCAGCAGGGCAAAATTTCCCCTTCACTGATAAAGGCCAGCGGTTCGGTCAGCCAGTCCACCTGGCCTGCAACCAGACGGCAGCGGCAGGAGCCGCAATAGCCTTCACGACACTGGTACTCTACCTCCACCTGATGCGCTTCAAGCGCCACCAGCAGGGAAGGGTGTTCTTCCTGGCACAGCACTTCGGTGCCAGAAAGGCTCAGCGTTACGCGCGTCATCAGAGCTGGAAGTCGCTCAGGTCGTCGGTGTTGACTTCAGAATCAATCTGACCGACCAGATAAGAGCTCACTTCCACTTCCTGCGGCGCAACCTGCACGTTATCGGATACCAGCCAGGTGTTGATCCACGGAATCGGGTTAGAGCGCGTCTGGAACGGCAGGTCCAGACCAACCGCCTGCATGCGGATGTTGGTGATGTACTCCACGTACTGGCACAGAATATCTTTGTTCAGGCCAATCATGGAGCCGTCGCGGAACAGGTAGTCTGCCCACTCTTTCTCCTGCTGCGCCGCCAGCACGAACAGGTCGTAGCACTCCTGCTTGCACTCTTCAGCGATTTCCGCCATCTCCGGGTCGTCCGTACCGCTGCGCAGCAGGTTCAGCATGTGCTGGGTGCCGGTCAGGTGCAGGGCTTCGTCACGAGCGATCAGACGGATGATTTTGGCGTTGCCTTCCATCAGCTTGCGCTCGGCAAAGGCGAAGGAGCAGGCGAAGCTCACGTAGAAGCGGATCGCTTCCAGCGCGTTAACGCTCATCAGGCAGAGGTACAGCTGCTTTTTCAGCGCGCGCAGGTTCACGGTAACGGTTTTGCCGTTCACGCTGTGGGTGCCTTCGCCCAGCAGATGCCAGTAGCTGGTCATCTCGATCAGCTCGTCGTAGTAGTGCGCAATGCCTTCCGCGCGCTTCTGGATCTGCTCGTTAGTGACGATATCGTCAAACACCACCGCCGGATCGTTCACGATGTTGCGGATGATGTGGGTATAAGAGCGGGAGTGGATCGTCTCGGAGAACGCCCAGGTTTCCACCCACGTTTCCAGCTCAGGAATCGAGATCAGCGGCAACAGCGCCACGTTCGGGCTACGGCCCTGAATGGAGTCCAGCAGCGTCTGGTACTTCAGATTGCTGATGAAGATATGCTTTTCGTGATCCGGCAGCGACTGGTAATCAATACGGTCGCGGGAAACGTCAACTTCTTCCGGACGCCAGAAGAAGGAGAGTTGCTTTTCAATCAGCTTTTCGAAGATGTCATATTTTTGCTGATCGTAGCGTGCCACGTTGACCGGCTGGCCGAAGAACATTGGCTCTTTGAGCTGGTCGTTTTTCGTCTGTGAAAAGGTGGTATATGCCATGAGTGTGTCCTGTCTTACGAAATAAAGGCGGGGATATCCCCGCCCTTCATTAGATCTTACATGCGCCGCTTTCGCAGCCATCGTCCTGAATTGACGGTACCAGGTCGTCCTGCGCGTCTTCTGCACCGTCACGGGTGTTGTGATAGTACAGCGTTTTCACGCCAAATTTGTAGGCGGTCAGCAGGTCTTTCAACAGCTGCTGCATTGGTACCTTGCCGGACGGGAAGCGCGTCGGGTCGTAGTTAGTATTGGCAGAGATCGACTGGTCGATAAACTTCTGCATGATACCCACCAGCTGCAGGTAGCCGTCGTTGTTTGGCATCTCCCACAGCAGCTCGTAGTTGTTGCCCAGCGTTTCGTAATCCGGCACCACCTGACGCAGCACGCCGTCTTTCGACGCTTTAATGCTGACGTGGCCGCGCGGTGGCTCAATACCGTTGGTGGCGTTGGAGATCTGCGAAGAGGTCTCGGACGGCATCAGGGCAGAGAGCGTGGAGTTACGCAGGCCGTGCGTTTTGATGGACTCGCGCAGGCCTTCCCAGTCCAGGTGCAGCGGCTCGCTGACGATCGCATCCAGGTCTTTCTTATAGGTGTCGATCGGCAGAATGCCTTTTGCGTAGGTGGTTTCGTTGAACCACGGGCACGCGCCTTGCTCTTTCGCCAGCTCGTTAGAGGCTTTCATCAGGTAGTACTGAATCGCTTCGAACGTCTGGTGCGTCAGGTTGTTAGCGCTGCCGTCGGAGTAACGCTTGCCGTTTTTCGCCAGCCAGTAGGCGAAGTTGATCACGCCGATACCCAGGGTACGACGGCCCATTGCGCCGCGTTTAGCGGCCGGGATTGGGTAATCCTGGTAGTCCAGCAGGGCATCCAGCGCACGTACCGCCAGCACGGCCAGCTCTTCCAGCTCTTCCAAGCTCTTAATCGCACCCAGGTTGAACGCGGAGAGCGTACACAGGGCGATTTCGCCGTTTTCGTCGTTCACGTCTTCCAGCGGTTTGGTCGGCAGGGCGATCTCCAGGCACAGGTTAGACTGGCGCACTGGCGCAACCGCCGGATCAAACGGGCTGTGGGTGTTGCAGTGGTCAACGTTCTGGATGTAGATACGGCCGGTAGAGGCGCGCTCCTGCATCATCAGGGAGAACAGGTCTACCGCCTTCAGGCGCTGTTTACGGATGCTGTCGTCTTTTTCATATTTGGTGTACAGACGCTCGAACTCGTCCTGATCGGCGAAGAACGCGTCATACAGGCCCGGGACGTCGGACGGGCTGAACAGGGTGATGTCTTCCCCTTTCAGCAGACGGGTGTACATCAGCTTGTTGATCTGCACGCCGTAGTCCATGTGACGCACGCGGTTGCCTTCCACGCCGCGGTTGTTTTTCAGTACCAGCAGGCTTTCCACTTCCAGGTGCCACATTGGGTAGAACAGGGTCGCTGCGCCGCCGCGCACGCCGCCCTGCGAGCAGGATTTTACCGCCGTCTGGAAGTGCTTATAGAACGGGATACAGCCGGTGTGGAACGCTTCACCGCCGCGAATCGGGCTGCCCAGCGCGCGGATGCGACCGGCGTTGATGCCGATACCGGCACGCTGGGAGACGTATTTCACGATGGCGCTGGAGGTGGCGTTGATGGAATCCAGGCTGTCACCACACTCGATCAGTACGCAGGAGCTGAACTGACGGGTAGGGGTGCGCACGCCAGACATGATCGGCGTTGGCAGAGAAATTTTGAACGTCGATACCGCATCGTAGAAACGCTTCACGTAGTCCAGACGGGTGTCGCGCGGGTAGTTTGAGAACAGGCAGGCGGCCACCAGAATATAGAGGAACTGGGCGCTTTCGTAGATCTCACCGGTCACACGGTTCTGAACCAGGTATTTGCCCTCGAGCTGCTTCACCGCCGCGTAGGAGAAGTTCATGTCGCGCCAGTGATCGATAAACCCGTTCATCTGCTCGAACTCTTCTTCCGTATAGTCTTCCAGCAGATGCGTGTCGTATTTGCCCAGTTCAACCATTTTCACCACGTGATCGTAAAGCTTCGGCGGCTCGAACTGGCCGTAGGCTTTCTTACGCAGGTGGAAAATCGCCAGACGCGCAGCGAGGTACTGATAATCCGGTGCGTCGCGGGAGATCAGATCCGCCGCTGCTTTGATAATGGTTTCGTGGATATCAGACGTTTTGATGCCGTCGTAGAACTGAATGTGAGAACGCAGTTCAACCTGGGATATAGATACGTTATTCAGTCCTTCTGCTGCCCAGTCGAGAACTCGATGGATTTTGTCCAGATTGATACGCTCGGTAGTACCGTCGCGCTTTGTCACCAGCAGACTCTGATTCATGTGGGTTTTACCTGTCCGTGAAATAAAAAATATCCCCCGTTTATCCACAGATCCGTCTTGTGACTAACTCTGTGGATAAATACTACATATAGGGGGTTTGCGATAAGAAAAACGCTATATGGTGAGTATTCTAGTATCGAATCTTTTCAGCACAAGGGTTGATTTTGAGGTTAAATTGAGGTTGTGAAAGGGTAAAAAAGCGTAAGTCCTCGTACCGTAAGGCCTGGAAGAGATGTCAATAATTTAGAAAAAAAATTCAAAATTTGATCGAGTGCTGATTTCTTCAACGGGAGGTCAGAATTGCGCAACATGATGTCGCGCAATCATTATAAGAATAACGGATGACGTTAGTCGTTTTTGGCGGTTGTATGCAACATATAGTTAACATCCACGCCCGGGGCAAGTTTGAATTTGTCCGTTAGCGGGTTGTAGTGCAGGCCCGTGATGTGCTGCTCCTTAAGCCACGTCTGGTCAACCCAGCCCAGCAGTTCGGCAGGCTTGATAAACTTCTTCACGTCGTGCGTCCCTTTCGGCACCATGCGCAGCACATATTCTGCGCCGACCACGGCCATCAGCCAGGCTTTACCGTTGCGGTTAATTGTCGAGAAGAAGACCTGGCCGCCCGGCTTCACCAGTTTTGCACAGGCGTTTACCACGGACTGCGGATCCGGAACGTGCTCCAGCATCTCCATGCAGGTCACCACGTCGTACTGGTGAGCATGTTTTGCCGCGTGCTCTTCCACGGTTTCCTGCACATATTCCACCTGTATACCGGACTCCAGCGCATGAAGACGGGCAACCTGTAGAGGCTCGAAGCCCATGTCCAGGCCGGTGACGGTGGCCCCTTCGCGCGCCATGCTCTCCGCCAGGATGCCGCCGCCGCAGCCGACGTCGAGCACTTTCTTACCGAACAGACCGCCGGAACGCTCCGCGATATAGCCCAGACGCAGCGGGTTAATGCGATGCAGCGGTTTGAACTCACCTTCGAGATCCCACCAGCGGGACGCCACCGCTTCAAATTTGGCAATCTCTTCGTGGTCAACGTTGTGTGCCACCGGGGATTTTTCGGCATTCATGGGCGCTTTTACTCCTTATTTAGCAAGACAAATGAGTATATCAGGCAATCCCTGTGAATAAAGCGTATAGGTTTACCTGTATCACCGCGGCTGTGTTATAATTTGCGACCTTTGAATCCGGGATACAGTAGAGGGATAGCGGTTAGATGAGCGACCTTGCGAGAGAAATTACACCGGTTAACATCGAGGAAGAGCTGAAAAGCTCCTATCTGGACTATGCGATGTCGGTCATTGTTGGCCGTGCGCTGCCGGACGTCCGCGATGGCCTGAAGCCGGTACACCGTCGCGTACTATACGCCATGAACGTATTGGGCAATGACTGGAATAAAGCCTACAAAAAATCTGCCCGTGTCGTTGGTGACGTAATCGGTAAATACCATCCCCATGGTGATTCCGCGGTGTACGACACCATTGTCCGTATGGCGCAGCCGTTCTCGCTGCGTTACATGCTGGTAGATGGTCAGGGTAACTTTGGTTCTATCGACGGCGACTCCGCCGCGGCAATGCGTTATACGGAAATCCGTCTGGCGAAGATTGCCCATGAGCTGATG
The DNA here is from genome assembly GCF_014895915.1 of Enterobacter cloacae complex sp. P13B. NCBI lineage: Bacteria > Pseudomonadati > Pseudomonadota > Gammaproteobacteria > Enterobacterales > Enterobacteriaceae > Enterobacter > Enterobacter cloacae complex sp. P13B. Next base: position 15,249 of record NZ_JADBQN010000058.1, on the reverse strand, counting down.
GCCGACCTGGAAAAAGAGACGGTTGATTTCGTTGATAACTACGACGGCACGGAAAAAATTCCTGACGTTATGCCAACGAAGATCCCTAACCTGCTGGTGAACGGCTCGTCCGGTATTGCCGTGGGTATGGCGACCAACATTCCGCCGCACAACATCACGGAAGTGATCAACGGCTGCCTGGCCTATATCGACGATGAAGACATCAGCATTGAAGGGCTGATGGAACACATCCCGGGCCCGGACTTCCCGACGGCGGCGATCATCAACGGTCGTCGCGGCATTGAAGAAGCGTACCGCACCGGTCGCGGCAAGATTTACATCCGTGCCCGCGCCGAAGTAGAAGCGGACGCCAAAACCGGCCGTGAAACTATCATTGTTCACGAGATCCCGTATCAGGTGAACAAAGCGCGTCTGATTGAAAAAATCGCCGAGCTGGTAAAAGAGAAACGCGTTGAAGGCATCAGCGCGCTGCGTGACGAGTCTGACAAAGACGGTATGCGCATCGTGATTGAAATCAAGCGCGACGCGGTGGGTGAGGTTGTGCTGAACAACCTGTACTCCCAGACTCAGCTTCAGGTCTCCTTCGGTATCAACATGGTTGCGCTGCACCATGGTCAGCCGAAGATCATGAACCTGAAAGAGATCCTGAGCGCGTTCGTGCGTCACCGCCGCGAAGTGGTGACCCGTCGTACCATCTTCGAACTGCGCAAAGCGCGCGATCGCGCTCATATCCTTGAAGCACTGGCCGTTGCGCTGGCGAACATCGACCCGATCATCGAGCTGATCCGCCGTGCGCCGACGCCGGCAGAAGCGAAAGCGTCGCTGGTTGCGCGTCCGTGGGATCTGGGCAATGTGGCGGCGATGCTGGAACGTGCGGGCGACGACGCCGCGCGTCCTGAGTGGCTCGAGCCTGAATTCGGCGTGCGTGACGGTCAGTACTACCTGACTGAACAGCAGGCCCAGGCGATTCTGGATCTGCGTCTGCAGAAGCTGACCGGCCTTGAGCATGAAAAACTGCTCGACGAGTACAAAGAGCTGCTGGAGCAAATTGCTGAGCTGCTGCACATCCTGGGTAGCGCCGAGCGCCTGATGGAAGTGATCCGCGAAGAGCTGGAACTGGTCCGCGATCAGTTCGGCGACGAGCGCCGCACCGAAATCACGGCCAACAGCTCTGATATCAACATTGAAGATCTGATCAACCGCGAAGACGTGGTAGTGACCCTGTCTCACCAGGGCTACGTGAAGTATCAGCCGTTGACCGACTACGAAGCACAGCGTCGTGGCGGTAAAGGTAAATCTGCGGCGCGTATTAAAGAAGAAGACTTCATTGACCGTCTGCTGGTGGCTAACACCCACGATACGATCCTCTGCTTCTCCAGCCGTGGCCGTCTGTACTGGATGAAGGTCTATCAGCTGCCGGAAGCGAGCCGTGGCGCGCGCGGTCGTCCAATCGTCAACCTGCTGCCGCTGGAAGCGAACGAACGTATCACCGCCATCCTGCCGGTACGCGAGTACGAAGAGGGCGTGAACGTCTTTATGGCGACCGCCAGCGGTACCGTGAAGAAAACCGCGCTGACCGAGTTCAGCCGTCCGCGTTCTGCCGGTATTATTGCGGTAAACCTGAACGAAGGCGACGAGCTGATCGGTGTGGATCTGACCTCCGGTTCTGATGAAGTGATGCTGTTCTCTGCGGCCGGTAAAGTGGTGCGCTTCAAAGAGAACGCCGTGCGCGCAATGGGTCGTACGGCGACCGGCGTGCGCGGTATTAAGCTGGCGGGTGAAGACTCTGTTGTTTCCCTGATCGTTCCACGTGGCGAAGGCGCAATCCTGACCGTCACCCAGAACGGCTACGGTAAACGTACGGCGGAAAGCGAATACCCGACCAAGTCACGCGGCACGCAGGGCGTTATATCCATCAAGGTTACCGAGCGCAACGGGTCCGTTGTGGGCGCGGTGCAGGTGGACGATGCCGACCAGATCATGATGATCACCGATGCCGGTACGCTGGTGCGTACGCGCGTATCCGAGATCAGCGTGGTGGGCCGTAACACCCAGGGCGTTATCCTCATCCGTACGGCGGAAGATGAAAATGTGGTCGGTCTGCAGCGCGTTGCTGAGCCGGTGGACGACGAAGAGCTCGATTCCATCGACGGCAGCGTCGCGGAAGGTGATGATGAAATCGCACCGGAAGCAGAGAGCGACGACGACGCAGCGGATGACGCTGACGAGTAATCTCTTCTGACGCATAAAGGGCCGGATTCCGGCCCTTTTCTTTTGCAGATGCAGATACGTGAACGTTGCGACAAGCCGCGTTTACCGCTACCTTAACCACATTCTTTTGACCCCGACGGCGGAGCCTCGCCCCTTTGAAATACCTCGTCTCCTTTCGTACCACGCTGAAAGTTTCTCGCTATCTGTTCCGGGCGCTGGCGCTCCTGCTTTGGCTGCTGGTGGCCTTGCTGTCGGTGTTTTACATCGTCAATGCGCTGAACCAGAAAGAAGCGGAGATCCGCCAGGAGTTTAATTTAAGCTCCGATCAGGCCCAGCGCTACATTCAGCGAACGTCTGACGTGATGAAGGAGCTGAAGTATATTGCCGAAAATCGGCTGACGGCAGAAAACGGTATTCTTGCCCTGCGCGGGCGCAATGACAAAACCGAAGTGCCGGACTTCCAGCCGCTGTTCCCGGACTCGGATTGCTCCACCATGAGCAGCACCTGGCGCGGGTCGCTGGAATCTCTCGCCTGGTTTATGCGCTACTGGCGCGACAACTTCTCCGCCGCCTACGACCTTAACCGCGTATTCCTGATTGGCAGTGAAAACCTCTGCATGGCTGACTTTGGCCTGCGCGATGTGCCCGTCGAGCGCGATGATGCGCTGAAAAGCCTGCACGAGCGTATTGTGAAATATCGCAATGCGCCGCAGGACGAGCGCGGGAACAACATTTTCTGGATTAGCCAGGGGCCGCGCATGGGCGTGGGCTATTTCTACGCGCTGACGCCGGTCTACCTGGGTAATCGTCTGCAGGCGCTGCTGGGGATTGAACAGACCATCCGCATGGAAAACTTCTTCACGCCGGGCAGCCTGCCGATGGGCGTGACCATTCTGGATGAAAACGGGCATCAGCTGATCTCACTCGCCGGGCCGGATAAAAGTTTGAACGTCGATCCGCACTGGATGCAGGAACGCTCATGGTTTGGCTACACCTCCGGCTTCCGCGAGCTGGTGCTGAAAAAAAGCCTGCCGCCATCGTCGCTGAGCATTGTTTACTCGCTGCCGGTGGATATGGTCCTTGAGCGGATACGCATTCTTATTATGAATGCGATCCTGCTGAACCTGCTGGTGGGCGGGGCGCTGTTTACGCTGGCGCGCATGTATGAGCGGAGAATCTTTATTCCCGCCGAAAGTGACGCCCAGCGTCTGGAGGAGCACGAGCAGTTCAACCGCAAGATTGTCGCCTCGGCTCCGGTGGGGATCTGCATTCTTCGTACCCAGGACGGGACCAACATCCTGAGTAACGAGCTGGCGCACAACTACCTGAACATGCTGACGCACGAGGACCGGCAAAGGCTGACGCAAATCATCTGCGGCCAGCAGGTGAACTTTGTCGACGTGCTCACCAGCACCCACACTAACCTGCAGATCAGCTTTGTTCATTCCCGCTATCGCAATGAAAACGTAGCGATTTGCGTGCTGGTGGATGTCTCCGCGCGCGTGAAGATGGAAGAGTCGCTGCAGGAGATGGCGCAGGCCGCGGAGCAGGCCAGCCAGTCGAAATCCATGTTCCTGGCTACCGTCAGTCACGAGCTACGTACGCCGCTGTACGGGATTATCGGTAACCTCGATCTGCTGCAGACGAAGGAATTGCCGAAAGGCGTCGACCGGCTGGTAACGGCGATGAACAACTCCTCCAGCCTGCTGCTGAAGATCATCAGCGATATTCTCGACTTCTCTAAAATTGAGTCTGAGCAGCTGAAAATTGAGCCGCGCGAGTTTTCGCCGCGTGAGGTCATGAACCACATCAGCGCCAACTATCTGCCGCTGGTGGTGCGTAAACAGCTGGGGCTCTACTGCTTCATCGAACCGGATGTGCCGCTGACGCTGCACGGCGACCCGATGCGCCTGCAGCAGGTCATCTCTAACCTGCTCAGCAATGCCATCAAATTCACCGATATCGGCTGCATTGTGCTACACGTCTGCCGGGCGGGAGATTACCTCAGCATCCGCGTGCGCGACACGGGGGTGGGCATACCGGCCAAGGAGGTGGTACGTCTGTTCGATCCGTTCTTCCAGGTCGGCACCGGCGTGCAGCGTAACTTCCAGGGCACCGGTCTGGGGCTAGCGATTTGCGAGAAGCTCGTCAGCATGATGGACGGCGACATTTCCGTGGATACCGAGCCCGGCATGGGCAGCCAGTTCACCATCCGCATTCCGCTCTATTCCGCGCAGTATCCGGCAAAAGCCACGGTTGACGGGCTGAACGATAAGCGCTGCTGGCTGGCGGTCAATAATGCCTCGCTGAATGACTATCTGACGGCGCTGCTCGCCCATAGCGGCGTGAGGGTCTGCCGCTATGAAGGCCAGACGCCGGACGTGGACGATGTGCTCATCGCCGACGAGATGCCGGAACAGCCGTGGCAGGGGAGAGGAACGGTGCTCTTCTGCCGTCGCCACATTGGCATACCGGTTGAACGTGCGCCGGGGGAATGGGTGCACAGCGTCGCAACGCCGCATGAGCTGTTGAGCCTGCTGGCCCGTATCTATAAAGTCGAGCTGGAAGAGAACGACGGTGCAGTCGCGCTGCCGTCACCGGAAGGTCTGGCGTCAGTGAATGACGATATGATGATTCTGGTGGTGGATGACCATCCGATTAACCGCCGCCTGCTGGCTGACCAGCTCGGATCGCTGGGCTATCAGTGCAAAACCGCCAATGACGGCGTGGATGCGCTGAATGTGCTGAGTAAAAATCATATTGATATCGTGCTGAGCGACGTCAACATGCCTAACATGGACGGCTACCGTCTGACGCAGCGCATCCGACAGCTTGGCCTGACGCTGCCTGTCGTGGGCGTGACGGCGAACGCGCTGGCGGAAGAGAAGCAGCGCTGTCTGGAGTCGGGCATGGACAGCTGCCTGTCGAAACCGGTGACGCTGGACGTGCTCAAACAAACGCTGTCTGTTTATGCGGATCGCGTGAGAAAAACCAGAATATAAAAAAGGCCCGTAAGGGCCTTTTTTATTTGCCCGGCGGCGCTGTGCTTGCGCGGGCCTACGGGTTCTGTAGGCCGGGTAAGCGTGAGCGCCATCCGGCATTTACAGTGGGGATCAATCCTTATCCGATGCGCTCAGCGTAACGGAGGAGAGATAGTTCAGCAGGGCAATATCGTTGTCCACGCCCAGCTTCATCATTGCTGATTTTTTCTGGCTGCTGATGGTTTTAATGCTGCGGTTCAGCTTCTTGGCAATCTCGGTCACCAGGAAACCTTCGGCGAACAGGCGCAGAACTTCGCTCTCTTTCGGCGACAGGCGTTTGTCACCGTAGCCACCCGCGCTGATTTTTTCCAGCAGACGAGAGACGCTCTCAGGCGTGAACTTCTTGCCTTTCTGCAGCGCAGCCAGCGCTTTTGGCAGATCGGTCGGGGCGCCTTGCTTCAGCACAATCCCTTCGATGTCCAGATCCAGCACGGCGCTCAGAATCGCCGGGTTGTTGTTCATGGTCAGAACAATAATCGAGATGTCCGGGAAGTGACGTTTAATATATTTGATGAGCGTGATCCCATCACCGTATTTGTCTCCAGGCATAGAGAGATCGGTAATGAGCACGTGCGCATCAAGCTTTGGGAGGTTATTGATCAGTGCTGTAGAGTCTTCAAATTCACCGACTACATTCACCCACTCGATCTGTTCAAGTGATTTGCGAATACCGAACAGTACAATCGGATGGTCATCGGCAATAATTACGTTCATATTGTTCATGTATAAGGCTACCTTGCTACAGCAAGCTTTTGACGTAGGCGTCAATGTCGCTGATGTATTTTTCAATGCCAGAGGCATCTTTCTCACGAATTAGATGTTCCAGCGTTTCACATAACTGCTTGCCGGGAACCAGATTAAGCATGGCAAACACCCCTTTAAGCCGGTGTGCTGTCTGTGCCAGCGCTGCAAAATCATTCGCAGCGGACTCAGTATACAACCGCTTCACATCATCTGGTACTGTATCAACAAAGAGGGAATAGTATCCGCTGGCGTGAAGCTCGGCATTTTCATTACCGCCTAACGGGGATTCCGTTATCTCTTCCTGCGCTAGTTGCTCTTCTATTAGTTGTAGTACAGCTTCCTGCATCGCATTGCTTATATTAAAGTTGACGCGCAGCTGGCCAGGGCCGATTTTCCGCACGCGTGACTCATCATCGCTTAAAAGCAAGCCCGAGGCAGTAAGATTAGACGGATTATCAGTTAAAAACAGATCAAATTCTTGACTTGCCAGCCTTTCATCCGGCGTGATGCAGGCCGCGCCCCAGTTTTCGAGCTGACGAACCACAATATTGCGGATCTCGTTTGAGGTCACATCCACCATCACCACAACGTCATCCAGCAGGCGTTCTTCATCTTCTTCCTGTGGATTGGCAGCCATTTTCACGTGCAGAGAGTAACGGGTGCCGAGCGATTCACGGGCCTTGATATTCAGATGGCCGCCGAGCTTACGCGCCAGCTGATCGCACAGCCAGAAGGTCAGGGCGTTAGCCTTGCCGTAATGATCGCTTTGCGTGTCATTCAGGAACGGGAAGTGCAGATTATCAATTTCACTCGCCGTCACGCCTTCCCCGGTGTCCAGAATGCGGAACGTCAGGCGATCTTCCGCCGACTCGTCGGTGCTCACTTCAAGGGTGATCTTGCCGATTTGCGTGGTGGTCACGGCGTACTGAATAATCATCAGCAGAATACGACGCAGCGCCTCGCGGTCGCCGTGACGTTCGTCATTGGCGGGTAAATGGTTGTTGATTAGCAGTTGCAGCCCTTTGCGCTTAATTACGGGCAGGACTTCCGGAACCACTTCATCGATCAGATCCTGAATGGAGAAGAGAGAAGGGGTGCCTTTCCAGAAATCATTCTCCAGCATATTTGCCAGCTGGATCTCATCCACCATGCGGACCAGCGAGTCGGCCTGGCAGGCGAGCTGGTGGCTTTCAGACGTGTTTAACGCTGCCGCCTGGGTCGCCAGCGTTTTTAACGGCTGCTTGAAGGCATCGCCAATATTCTGCATGAATGCCGCGCGCCCCTGCTGGTTCTTCTCATACAGCCTTTGCGCCTGCTTGAGCTTTTTATTCACCAGCACTTCGCGATCCTGATCGCGAATGATGAAGATTTGCGTACGCGGTGCCACCTGGCTGCGGAACTGACGGATCTCGTACAGTTCATTGTTAATCGTGGCCTGAATAACCCCCTGGTGCTGATCCGCCATAGTGGTGATGTTCTGCAGGTTAAGGTGCGGCAGCAGATGGTCAGCAATTTTATTGCTCATCACCGTGCGATTCGATTCCTGATCGTGAACTAACACCCCTAGCGGCAGCACGGAGACAATCTCTTCATTGAGCGCGCGCAATACGCGCAGCTCGTTGGTATTGCCTGCAGAGACCGCAGACGCGTCGCTCTGGCGTCCCGGCTGGAAGCGGAAGGTGCTGTAGCCAAACAGGGCCAGCGCCAGCAGACCAATATTCAGCAGCAGCGGCAGCAGAATATTTTGCAGGGTATCAAGCAGTAGCGTGCCGAACGGTACCTGCCACACCAGACGCATGCCGGTTGAGTTCAGCGATGAGGCAATTTCAATTTTCGAGCCGTTAAAGGAGATGGTGACGCTCTCTGCGGCCTCTTTGTCGGACGCCGCACGCATGTTCTGGGTGCTGCTGTCCGGCTCCAGACGGAAGCTGTCGAGCGGCATATCCGGCGGGATCAAATCATTAATGGGTAAATCGAAGGCCACGACCGTCGCCAGATGACCCGGCTGGTTAAAGGTGGTACGCAGGGTAAAATAGTGACCATTCTGCCAGGCCAGCCGGCGCAGCGATGAGAAGCTCTCACGTTCATCAAGGGCGTTGGCCTGCTGCAGCATTTCTGCCCGGCGGGAGTCGACAATGCTGCCGACCGTCGTCTCTTTAAATCCGGAAGAGAGATCTTTCAACGGCAGCGTCGAGATCAGGATCATGCTGTTGTCCTGACCGTTCAGATAGTACATCGACCACGGCACCGTTTCGGCGCCCCAGAGGGTATCTAGGTAGGTCGAAATACGCTGCGTCATCTCAAGGGTCGCGCTGTCGTGAGAGCCAAAGATAAGCGCTTCAGTCTTACGCTGCGGTTTTTCGAGATAGTAGACATCCTGCTTCAGCCGCGTCTCCTGAAGTCCATCTCCGGATGAGCTGGCAGGCGCTGCCGCAATGTTGTCATAAATCTGCCAGGTGGCGTAGCGCCAGGTATCAATGCGCTTGTGTACGGCGTGGGTAATATCCACCACCTGATAGCTCTTATCCTTCAGCCAGGCGTTAACCGCGCTCTGCACCATCACGCCCATTGTGACTAACAGCACCACGATCAAAAGAAGAAAGAAACGGGTGATGCTCCCGGGCAGAAGGGAGAATTTGCTTTGGGCGGTAGTTTCAGTCTGACTCATTGATATCTTTAACCCGTGATGGTCGTGCTCTGTGGCGATAGGGCAGTATAAAGGGTAATAACTGAATTTCCAGCGCCACTGTCCTTGAACAAGCGACTTTTTCGATGGCCCGTGCGAGAGAGGAAGTACGTCTTAAATGTGTACAAGAGCATAATGCATGTACAAATAAAAAATGCATTTCGTCAGAAAATAGCACGAATTAACAAGAAATTAAGTTTTGAGCGAATTTTCCCGTTATGCACAGGGGCGAGCGTGAATTTAGTTAATAGTCGTTACAATTACGCGGCGGTAGCACAAAAAAGGAAAAGTTACGTAAAGAAGGGTAAAAAAAAACCGAATGCGACGCATCCGGTTGAATTAGGGATAAACAGACATTCAAAGCTGAATGACGGTAATAAATAAAGTTAATGATGATAGCGAGAGTTATTTTAGAGACTGGAGTCGATCTTGTTTTGTCATTCAGTGCGGTAACGTTTTTTATTTTAACTCTTTGATATGTATTGGGTCTTTTTTCGTTTTGATTATAAGTGCTAAATTTATAAGCTTTTTGTGCTTTGTAAAAGTTCCTTTTCATTTACATTTTGAAACATGTTGATGGATAAATGAAACATCTTCAAAGTTTTCGTATCATATTCGCATTGGATTATTCTGTAATTTTGCGGAGAATGAATTTGCCGACTGGTTAATGAGGGTTAACCAGTAAGCAGTGGCAATTATAAGGCATATAACAGAGGGTTAATAAAATGAAAGTTAAAGTACTGTCCCTCCTGGTACCAGCACTGCTGGTAGCAGGCGCAGCAAATGCGGCCGAAATTTATAATAAAGATGGCAACAAATTAGATCTGTACGGCAAAGTTGATGGTCTGCACTATTTCTCTGACGACAAGAGTGCTGACGGCGACCAGACCTACATGCGTCTTGGCTTCAAAGGCGAAACTCAGGTTAACGATCAGCTGACCGGTTACGGCCAGTGGGAATACCAGATCCAGGGCAACACGACTGAAAGCGACAACCAGTCCTGGACGCGTGTGGCGTTTGCTGGTCTGAAATTCGCTGAAGCGGGCTCTTTCGATTACGGTCGTAACTACGGCGTGATCTACGACGTAACTTCCTGGACTGACGTTCTGCCAGAATTTGGCGGCGATACCTACGGCTCAGACAACTTCCTGCAGTCTCGTGCTAACGGCGTGGCGACCTATCGTAACCAGGACTTCTTTGGTCTGGTGGATGGCCTGAACTTTGCGCTGCAGTATCAGGGTAAAAACGGTAGCGTAAGCGGCGAAAACGTCGGTGGACGCAGCCTGCTGAAACAGAACGGCGACGGCTACGGTGCATCCGTAACTTATAACCTGGGCGAAGGCTTCAGCGTGGGTGGTGCGATGTCCTCCTCCAAACGTACCGCTGACCAGAACGCACCGGGCGTTTACGGTAACGGCGATCACGCAGAAGTCTATTCTGGCGGCCTGAAATATGATGCCAACAACATCTACCTGGCTGCGCAGTACTCTCAGACCTACAACGCAACCCGCTTCGGTACCTCTAACGGCAGCAGCCCGACTACCGCTTACGGTTTTGCTAACAAAGCGCAGAACTTCGAAGTGGTTGCTCAGTACCAGTTCGATTTCGGCCTGCGTCCATCCGTGGCTTACCTGCAGTCCAAAGGTAAAGACATCGAAGGTTACGGCGATCAGGATCTGCTGAAATATGTTGATGTGGGTGCGACTTACTACTTCAACAAAAACATGTCCACCTACGTGGATTACAAAATCAACCTGGTTGATGAAAATGAGTTCACCCGTCAGGCCGGTATCGGCACTGATGATATCGTCGCGCTGGGTCTGGTTTACCAGTTCTAATCGCGTCATCGTGTGACTAAGGGGCCTGAAGGCCCCTTTTTTGTGCTTTTTTTTGGCCTCACAACGCAACCGTTTTGGTGTACTCTTGCCGCCCTGGCATGAGGATAATAATGAATGGACATGACTTTTTTACGCGCCAGCTTTCTGGCTATGCTTTTTTTCCTGACCGCGTGTGACGATTCCGCGCCCGTGGCGAAAACCGATGCACCCGCCGCGACGGTGCTCGAAGGCAAAACGATGGGCACCTTCTGGCGCGTCAGCGTGATGGGCCTGGATAAAACGCGCGCTGATGAACTTCGCGGTAAAATCCAGTCTCAGCTGGACGCCGACGACCAACTGCTCTCAACCTATAAAAATGACTCGGCGCTGATGCGCTTCAATCTTTCCACCAGTACCTCCCTGTGGCCGGTGAGCGAAGCGATGGCCGATATCGTCACCGAATCAATGCGCGTGGGATATAAAACCAACGGCGCGATGGATGTCACCGTCGGGCCTCTGGTCAATCTCTGGGGATTTGGCCCGAACAAACAGCCGGATACCACACCCGATCAGGCGGCTATTGATGATGCCCGCGCCCGGACAGGGCTAAAGCATCTGACGGTGATCAACCAGTACGGCCAGCAGTATCTGCAGAAAGATATCCCCGATCTGTTTGTCGATCTGTCGACGGTAGGTGAAGGTTACGCGGCGGATCACCTTGCCGCGCTGATGACGCAGGAAGGGATATCGCGCTACCTGGTCTCCGTGGGCGGCGCGTTAGTCAGCCGGGGCATGAACGCCAGCGGTAAACCGTGGCGCGTGGCGATTCAAAAACCGACCGATCGGCAAAACGCCGTACAGGCCATTGTGGATATTAACGGGCACGGCATCAGCACTTCCGGGAGCTACCGTAACTATTACGAGCTCGACGGGAAGCGTATTTCGCACGTGATCGATCCGCTGACCGGACGTCCCATCACGCATAACCTGGTCTCGGTGACCGTGATTGCGCCGACTGCGCTGGAAGCCGACGCCTGGGATACCGGATTAATGGTTCTCGGCCCGGAAAAAGCCAAAGAGGTGGTTCGTCAGGAAGGGCTGGCGGTTTATATGATCACTAAAGAGGGCGACGGGTTCAAAACCTGGAGCTCGCCGCAGTTCAACAGCTTCCTGGTGAGCGACAAAAATTAAAAAGCAAGGTTGCGGGTTTTTTATCACTGGCACTCGGGCACGCTAAAGGTATGCTTGTAAGAGGAGCTGATGATGAAAAATCCAACCTATATGAATGATGAGGATCGCTGGCAGGCCGTTCTGGCTCGCGATCCGCGCGCTGACGATCGGTTTGTCTTTGCCGTGCAGACGACGGGGATTTTCTGCCGCCCGTCATGCCGCGCCCGTCACGCGCTGCGTAAAAACGTCTGCTTTTATCCCGATGTCCAGCATGCCGTTCAGGCAGGGTTTCGCCCGTGCAAGCGCTGCATGCCGGACAAACGCGATCCGAATCAGCAAAAGCTGGCGAAAGTGGAGCACGCCTGTCGCCTTCTGGAGCAGGATCCTGCGCTGACGCTTGAAGGCCTGGCGCAGCAGGTCGCCATGAGTCCTTTCCATTTCCACCGGCTGTTTAAGTCCGTCACCGGGATGACGCCAAAAGCCTGGCAGCAGGCGGCGCGGGGGCAGCGTCTGCGCGCGGCGCTTGCGCAGGGAAACAAAATTACCGATGCCGTGCTGGCGGCAGGGTTTCCCGACAGCAGCAGCTATTACCGCAAAGCCAACGATGCGCTGGGCATGACGGCGAAGCAGTACCGCAAAGGCGAGGTGGCGGTGCGTTACGCCATCGGCGACTGTTCGCTGGGACGCTGCCTGGTTGCGGAAAGCGAGCGGGGGATTTGCGCGATACTGCTGGGCGACAACGATACCAAACTGGCAGAAGAATTTGCGACGCTGTTTCCAAACGCGGAGCCTGCCCCGCAGGAAGATGCCTTTGCCCAGCGTATCAGACAAGTCATTGCCAGTATTGATAACCACGCGGTGCCGCTGGCGCTGCCGCTGGATATACGCGGCACCGCGTTCCAGCAGCGGGTCTGGCAGGCCCTTCGTGACATCCCCTGCGGGGAAACGGCCAGCTATCAGCAGGTGGCGAAGGCGATTGGCCAGCCCAACGCGGTGCGTGCCGTCGCGGGTGCCTGTGCGGCAAACAGGCTGGCGATTGTGATCCCCTGTCACCGCGTAGTCCGCAACGACGGCGCGCTGTCGGGCTATCGCTGGGGGGCGGCGCGAAAAGCGCTATTACTGAAACGTGAGGCGAAACGCCGGGAGGGATAATGCTCGATCTTTTTGCGGATGCTGAACCGTGGCAGGAGCCGCTTGCGCCCGGGGCAGCGATCCTGCGCCGCTTTGCACTCTCCCGTGCGGCGGCATTGCTTGCCGGTATTGAAGAGGTCACGGCGGTTTCACCGTTTCGCCATATGGTGACGCCGGGCGGCTACACCATGTCGGTGGCCATGGCCAACTGCGGCGAACTGGGGTGGGCGACGAACGAACGTGGGTATGTGTATGCCCCGAACGATCCCACGACCGGCCGGCCGTGGCCTTCCGTGCCTGCGGTGTTTCAGGCGCTTTGTCACGAGGCTGCCGTTGCAGCAGATTACCCTGACTTCCGGCCGGATGCCTGCCTGATTAACCGCTACGCCATCGGCGCGAAGCTCTCGCTGCATCAGGACAAGGATGAACCCGATCTGCGCGCGCCCATCGTCTCGGTATCGTTGGGTCTGCCCGCCGTCTTCCAGTTTGGCGGATTGCGCCGCAACGATCCGCTCAGGCGCATTATGCTGGAGCACGGCGACGTGGTGGTGTGGGGCAGGGAGTCACGGCTGTACTATCACGGCATTCAGCCCCTGAAGCCCGGGGTTCATCCCCTCACTGGCGAGTTCCGCTATAATCTGACTTTCCGTCAGGCGGGTTTGAGCAAACAAAAATAAGAATTATTCTTGATGTCCGCTCAGGGCAGTTTACACTGCTGGCTGATTTTTATTGTCCGGATTGCCTGCATGCAACTACTTCTTCTTGTCTGGCGTCAGTACCGCTGGCCCTTCATTGCCGTAATGGCCTTAAGCCTCGCCAGCGCGGCGCTGGGTATTGGCCTGATCGCGTTTATAAACGTGCGGCTGATCGAAATGGTCGATACCTCACTCTCGGTTCTGCCGGAGTTTCTCGGCCTGCTGCTGCTGTTGATGGCGGTTACGCTCGGCTCTCAGCTGGCGCTGACCGCGCTTGGTCACCATTTCGTTTTCCGCCTGCGCAGCGAGTTCATCAAGCGGATCCTCGACACGCAGGTTGAGCGCGTGGAGCAGCTCGGCAGCGCCTCCTTGCTGGCGGGGCTGACCAGCGACGTGCGCGCGATTACCATCGCGTTTGTCCGCCTGCCGGAGCTGGTGCAGGGGATCATCCTTACCTTTGGCTCGGCGGCCTATCTCGCCTGGCTTTCGACCAAAATGCTGGCGGTGACCGCGGTGTGGATTGCCATCACCATCTGGGGCGGTTTCATGCTGGTGTCGCGCGTCTATAAACACATGGCGGTCCTGCGCGAAACGGAAGATAAGCTCTATAACGATTACCAGACGGTACTGGAAGGGCGCAAAGAGCTGACCCTCAACCGCGAGCGTGCCGAGCATATCTTCAATAACCTCTATGTCCCGGACGCGCGCGAATACCGGCACCACATTATTCGCGCCGATACCTTCCACCTGAGCGCGGTGAACTGGTCCAACATTATGATGCTGGGCGCCATTGGCCTGGTATTCTGGATGGCGAACAGCCTGGGCTGGGCGGACACCAACGTGGCGGCGACCTACTCGCTGACCCTGCTGTTCCTGCGTACGCCGCTGCTCTCGGCCGTCGGCGCATTGCCCACCTTGCTGAGCGCACAGGTGGCGTTTAACAAGCTTAAGAAGTTCGATCTGGCGCCATTTAAGGCTGAATTCCCGCTCCCGCAGGCCTTCCCGAACTGGCAGACCCTGGAGCTGCGCGACGTGACGTTCCGCTATCAGGACAACGCCTTCTCCGTGGGACCGGTCAACCTGACGATTCACCGCGGCGAACTGCTGTTCCTCATCGGCGGCAACGGTAGCGGAAAATCCACGCTGGCGATGTTGCTCACCGGACTTTACCAGCCGCAGTCGGGCGAGATCCTGCTGGACGGTAAGGTGCTGAGCGCGGAGAAACCCGAGGATTACCGCAAGCTTTTCTCAGCGGTATTCACCGATGTCTGGCTGTTTGACCAGCTGCTGGGGCCGGAAGGGCAGCAGGCCAATCCGGCTCTGGTTGAGAAATGGCTTGCGCAGCTGCAGATGTCGCACAAGCTGGAGCTCCAGGACGGCAAAATCCTGAACCTCAAGCTCTCTAAGGGTCAGAAGAAGCGCGTGGCGCTGCTGCTGGCGCTGGCGGAAGAGCGTGACATCATCCTGCTGGATGAATGGGCGGCGGATCAAGACCCGCACTTCCGCCGCGAGTTTTATCAGGTGCTGCTGCCGCTTATGCAGGAGATGGGCAAGACCATTTTCGCCATCAGCCACGACGATCATTACTTCATTCACGCCGACCGTCTGCTGGAGATGCGCGACGGCAGGCTGAGCGAGCTGACCGGCGACGAGCGCGATGCGGCGTCGCGTGACGCGGTGGCGCGCACGGCCTGATGCCCTCACTCTAACCCTCTCCCACGGGGCTGAGGGATTCCCAGTAATATGGTCATGCC
>NZ_JADBQN010000057.1:0-44836 GCF_014895915.1 Enterobacter cloacae complex sp. P13B | reverse complement strand
CCCTGTGGGAGAGGGTCGGGGTGAGGGCACCAGCCCGCAGTGGAGTTTAGCGGCTAAAATGCCTCCTGACGGCACTTTTTCCCGAAGCCGTCACCACCACCTCCCGATACCCCGCCACCCGCTGGATCCACCCTTTGCTTTCCAGATGAATAAGCAGCGCCGCGCCAGCTTCGCCTCCGAGGTGAAACCGCCGCTCGCTCCAGTCCAGACAGGCGCAGCAGGCCTTGCGGCGCGGATGAGCGCTTAACGACACGCCGAGCTTCAGAAACTGCTCCCGGCCATACAGCGTGAGTGCTGAACCGTCTGCCTCCAGCCAGCCTTCCGCCTGCATGAAATCGTAGATCTTTACCGCCACCGCGCCCGCCAGATGATCGTAGCAGGTTCGCGCCTCCCGCATGGCCTCCGGCGCGGTGGTTTCCGGCGGCGCAATGCGGCTCCAGGAAAGCCCCATCATCTGTTCGATCAACTCCGCCACGTCGTGCCCCGCCAGACGATAGTAGCGGTGCCGCCCCTGAGACAGACAGGTAATCAACTTTCCCTCCACCAGCCGGGCGAGATGACCGCTGGCGGTCGACGGGGCGACGTCTGCCGCGGTGCTCAGTTCAGTGGCGGTCCACGCCCGCCCGTCCATCAGCGCACACAGCATCTTCACGCGCGACGGATCGGCCATTGCCGCCGCCACCGCCGCAATGGCCTGCTCCAGCGCCGCGCCGTTATCAGTCGGTAAGCTTGTCTTTAACATGTGCTGCCCAGGGTTCGGTGATCTCTGCGGCCAGCTTATCATCATCCGTCAGCAGAATAAGGTGATTCGCATGGTCGCTGTACTGGGTAAGAACAGACACGCCGCGTGCCGCCAGCGCCGTCGCGATCTCGCCCAGCTCTCCGGGGCGCGCCTGCCTGAGCTTTCTGATCACCGGCTTTCGCACCGCCTGCACGGTAAACCCGGCGTCGAGCAGCACGCGTCGCGCTTTTTCACCATCTTCCACCAGGAAATGGGCCTCCGTACCGAATACGCCACCGCCTTCCAGCCCCACGCCGTTGCGGCCTAAAAGCTGTCCAAAGCGCGCCAGCTCGCCGGGCCCGTCGCGGAAAATCACGTGAACGTCATACATTCGCGCGCCCTCCCGTTTCGGAACTGTACTCCCGCACCAGCTGCGCCACGCGAATACGGTAGAAAGAGAAAATCGACTCCCGCCCTTCGGCCTGCGCCGCCTGATGGAAAACGTTCTGCTTCCAGCGGCGGACGGCCTCTTCATCCCGCCACCAGGAAAGGGAAAGAATTTTGCCGTCGGTCGTCAGGCTCTGGAACCGTTCGATATCGATAAAGCCGTCGATGTCGGCCAGCAAAGGCTTAAGCTCTGCGGCAAGTTGGAGGTAGCGCGCCTGATGGGCAGGCGCGGCTTTGGCTTCGAAAAGGACTGCGATCATGATGGTCTCTCCGCTGTGATGTTGAGGAGAGAATGCAGGATGGAAAAGCACAATGCTTCGGTAAAGAGCGAAGCTTTAGCCCAGAATCGACCTCGGCTCCATAAACGCCCGGATCCCCCACTCGCCCATCTCGCGCCCCACGCCGGAGTGCTTAAACCCGCCAAACGGCGCTTTCGGTTCATGGGCCAGAGTGTTCACCAGCACGCGACCGGAAACAATCTGCTGCGCCACGCGGCGCGCGCGGTCCGCACCGCCCAGCACCACCGCGCTCAGGCCGTAGTCCGTGTCGTTGGCAATGGCAATCGCCTCCGCCTCGTCACGGTAGGGAATTACGCACAGCACCGGGCCAAAAATCTCGTCGCGGGCAATCGTCATTTGGTTGTTCACGTCGGCAAACAGCGTCGGGCGCACAAACCAGCCGTCCTGCGTGCCTTCCGGCCGCCCCTCGCCGCCCGCCAGCAGGCGCGCCCCCTCTTCGACACCTTTGCGGATATAGCCCTGCACCCGCTGCCACTGCTTTGCGCTGACCATCGGGCCGACGTCCGTTGATTTATCGCGCGGGTCGCCGGAGTTCACCGCCGCCACGGCCTGCGCCAGCGCGGTTTCGATCTCCGCCTTACGCGAGTAAGGCACCAGAATGCGCGTACCGGCCACGCACGCCTGCCCGCTGTTCATAAACCCGGCCTGAATCACCAGCGGGATCGCCTGCGCCAGATCCACGTCATCCAGCAGGATCGTCGGCGATTTCCCGCCTAACTCCAGCGTCACGCGCTTAAAGCTTTCCGCCGCGTTGCGCAGGATCGCCTTGCCGGTATGCGTCGAACCGGTAAACGAGATTTTTGCCACGTCCGGATGGCGGCTGATTGTGTCACCGACCGTCTCACCCCGCCCGGTGACGATGTTAAACACGCCCGGCGGCAGAGCCGCATCGCGCAGCGCTTCGGTGACAATCTGCGTTTGCAGGGCGCTCATTTCGCTCGGCTTGATCACCGCCGTACACCCCGCGGCCAGCGCGGCCGCCAGCTTGCCGCAGATAAATCCTGCGTCGCTGTTCCACGGCGTAATCAGCCCGGCCACGCCAAGCGGCGTCATCTGCACCGTGGCTGCGCCCGCGTGGGTGACGAATTCAAACGCCTCCAGCGCCTCAATCGCCTGAGCAATCACCTCCGCCGGATAGCTGGCCATCCACGCCGAGCGCGAGGCGGGCGCGCCGTACTCTTCGATGACCGCTTCCAGCAGATCGTCGTGACGAGCGGCCACGGCGGCGTGCATACGTTTTAGCGCGGCAATGCGCTCCTGCTTTGTCGTCTGCGACCACGCGGGGAACGCCGCTTTTGCCGCCGCAACGGCGCGCGCTGCGTCAACCTCATCCGCCAGGCGTACCTGCCCGATGACCTGCGCCGTCGCCGGGTTGTATAAATCAAACCGTTCGGTGCCGTGCGGGGTAACAAATTCGCCGTTAATAAAGATCTGTTCGATAGTGTGCATATAAACCTCCTCAGGCTGTGTGAGCACAGTCTGGCACGGCTTCTCCGTTGCGATAATCCACGCTATGCTGCAAGGGTTGTTTCGATTTTCAGGATAATCTATGCATCGTTCAGGTCTGACAGAGCTGGAAGTGGTTATGGCGGTGGTGCGGCGCGGCAGCTTTCGCGGCGCGGCACAGGAGCTCGGCATGTCCGCCACGGCGGTCAGCAAAGCCATCGCCGGGCTGGAGAGCCGCCTGGATACCCGCCTCTTTAACCGCACTACCCGCAGCGTGGCGCTCACCGACGCCGGACAGCGCTACGTGGCGCGCGTTGGCCCGGCGCTGCAGGAGATCCGCCTCGCCAGCGAGGAGATCCACAGCGACACCGGGGAACCCGCCGGCACGCTGCGTCTGAACGTGCCGAACCATATCGGCACCCTGTTTCTGGACCAGCTGCTGATCGACTTTATGATCCGCTACCCGAAGATGCGCGTGGAAACCGTCAGCGAAGCGCGCATGATCGACATCGTCGCGGAAGGCTACGACGCGGGGATCCGCCTCGAGGAGTCCGTGCCGCAGGACATGATCGCCGTGCCGCTGACCGGGGAGATCCGCCAGCTGGTGACCGCCACGCCGGACTATTTTGCCCGTCACGGTACTCCGCAGACGCCGGACGATCTGCTTTCACATCAGGGGATCGGCATGCGCATGGCCCACGGCGGGATCTACCGCTGGGAGCTGGCGCGTCGGGGGGAAACGTACGCCCTTGCCGTACCGCCACGCTTTGCGACATCCGATCTTTTCGCCTCGATCCGCGCCGTAAAGGCGGGATTAGGGGTAGGATTTTTGCCGGAACTGTATATCCGGGAAGAGCTTGAGAATGGAGAGCTGGTGAGCGTTTTAAACGACTGGGCGCAGCCCTTTGCCGGGCTGCGCCTGTATTACCCCGGCCATCGCCACGTCCCGCCGGGACTGCGGGCGCTGGTGGCGATGATCCGCGAGCGCGGGATTATTCCAGGTTAGCCTTATTCAGCCCGTAAGCCGCGTCCAGCGAGCCGGGCGCCATGCGGGAGGTGATCCCCAGACGGTTCCAGGCGTTGATCGCCACGATGGCGAAGTTCAGCTCTGAAATCTCCACGTCCGAGAAGTGCTCCGCCACGCTGCGGTACAGCGCGTCGCTCACCCCATGAACGCCAATCTGGGTCAGCGCTTCGGTGAAGGCCAGCGCGGCTTTCTCGCGGGCGCTGAACAGCGGGGACTCGCGCCAGGCCGCCAGATGGTACAGGCGCAGCTCGCGTTCCCCGGCGATTTTGGCCTCTTTAGAGTGCATATCCAGACAGAACGTACAGCCGTTCAGCTGCGACACGCGAATGTCGATCAGGTGCTTCAGCGCCGGGTCGATGGAGGTTTTTGCCACCTCCATGCTCAGGGCAGACAGCGCGTTGGCGAGGGCAGGTGTAACTTTATGGTGGTTAACGCGAGTGCTCATTGTCTTTCCTCTTTTTGTGCGGCATGTGCCGTGCGATGAGGCAAATCTACGCCGTTCATGACATAGTAAAAAGATACAAAAAGCGTGAAATGAGGTAGGACATGAAGCCGGGCTATCACGACATTTATTCCCGCTATCGCGACAACATCACGCGCGGCGTGCTGAAGCCGGGCGATAAGGTGCCTGCCATCCGCGTGCTGGCGGAAGAGCTGAAGGTGGCGCGCAAAACCGTCGAAACGGCGTACGCCATTCTGACGGGTGAAGGGTATCTGGTGAGCCAGGGCGCGCGCGGCACGCGGGTCAACCCGGATTTACTGCTGCCGGATAACAATGCCCCTGCGGAACAGCCTACCGGCACGCTTCCGGCCTCGCTTATCAGTCAGCGCGAGCGGGCCGGATTTCTGCGCCCTGGCATCCCCGCCCTCGACAGCTTCCCGTATAAAAAATGGCTGCTGCTGGCGGGCCAGGCGACGCGCGCCATGCGTCAGGAGGAGATGCTCAACCCGCCCGTCCTGGGCTGGTATCCGCTGCGCCAGGCCATCGCCAGCTATCTCAATATCTCACGCGGCTTGTCCTGCACCGCCGAACATGTGCTGATCACCAGCGGCTACAGCGGCAGCCTGCGGCTGATCCTCGACACCCTCGCCAGCCGCAGCGACAAGGTGGTGTTTGAAGATCCGGGCTACTTTATGGGCCAGCAGCTGCTGAAGCGGATCGTGCCGCGCCTGCACACGGTGCCGGTCGATCGCTGCGGCATTGATACGGACTACCTGCTTCGTCACCATCGTGACGCGCGTTTTGCCATCGTCACCCCCTCGCACCAGAGCCCGCTGGCGGTGACGCTCTCCCTGCCGCGCAAGCAGCAATTGCTCGACTGGGCCAGCCAGAACGAGGCGTGGATCATCGAAGACGATTACGACGGGGAGTTTCACTACACCCGCAAGGTGCTGCCGTCGCTGAAAAGCCTCGACCAGCACGACCGGGTGATCTTTATGGGCACCTTCAGTAAAACCATCATGCCGTCGCTGCGCATGGGCTACGTGGTGATGCCCGCCAGCACCGTCGGAGCCTTTACCGACTGCGCGGATATCACCACCAGCGGCCAGCCGGTGCTGACGCAGAAGATCCTCACCGCGTTTCTCAACGAAGGGCATTTTTTCCGCCATCTCAAGAAGATGCGCGCGCTGTATCAGACCCGCCGCGACTGGATGATTGCCGCCCTGCGCGAGGTGTATGGCGATCTGTTTTTCACCGAGCAAAACGACGGCGGGATGCATATCGTGGCGTTTCTCACCAAAGGGAGCTGCGACCGGGAAGTGGCCCGCTGCTGGCAGGAACAGCAGCTGCAGGTCAATGCGCTCTCGGAGTGGTATCGCGGGTCGGGCAAACGCTACGGGCTGGTGATGGGCTATAACAACGTGCGGTCGTATCAGGAGGCGGTGGAGCTGCTGGAAAGGCCGAAACGGCAGACGCTTGCGCTGTTGAACTGAACCGCCGGGTGGCGGCTGCGCCTTACCCGGCCACGGTTTAAATATCATTGCGGGATAACCCGACGTCCTTGAGCTGCTCGTCGCTCATCTGGCTCAGGATGCGGCGGGTCCGGTTGATGCGATACCAGTTGCGGATCGTTTTGCCGATCCAGACAAATACGACGAACGGACGTTTTGAACGGTTCTCGTAGAATTCCATAATGCTCTCCTCACTGTGCCAGTGGGGTTATCATCCTGGAAATCGACCTGCGCAATACAGATGCAAAAACAACTTTTGTTTAACATACAGATCCGCTAAAACGGTATCTGCATGCCGTTTTTTGCGGCAATCTGTACTGGTTTAATAATCTGTATGGTGAAAATAAAGGATACAGCATGACACGCTATCAACACCTCGCCAACCTTCTGGCAGAACGCATTGAACAAGGGCTGTATCGCAGCGGCGAGCGTCTGCCGTCGGTGCGCGCCCTGAGCCAGGAGCATGGCGTGAGCATCAGCACCATACAGCAGGCCTACCAGATCCTCGAAAACCTTCAGCTGATCACCCCCCAGCCGCGCTCCGGCTATTTTGTCTCGAAACGCAAAGCCCAGCCGCCCGTCCCGGCGATGACGCGCCCGGTGCAGCGCCCGGTGGACGTCACCCAGTGGGATGAGGTGATGATGCTGCTGGACGCCCGCGCCGACAAAGAGATGATCTCCTTTGGCGGCGGTTCGCCGGACATTAACCAGCCGAGCCTGAAGCCCCTGTGGCGCGAGATGAGCCGCCTTGCGCAGCATAACCCGAGCGAGATGCTGAGCTATGACGTGCTCGACGGGCGGCTGGAGCTGCGCGAGCAGATCGCCCGCCTGATGCTGGACGGCGGCTCTACCGTCTCGGCAAGCGACATTGTGATCACCAACGGCTGCCACGGCGCGCTGTCGATCGCCCTGCTCTCGGTGTGCAAACCGGGGGACATCGTGGCGGTGGAATCGCCGTCGTTCCACGGCACCATGCAGATGCTGCGCGGGTTTGACATCAAGGCGATTGAAATCCCTACCGATCCCGAGACCGGGATCAGCATCGAGGCGTTAGAGCTGGCAATGGAACAGTGGCCGATCAAGGCGGTGATCCTGGTGCCCAACTGCAATAACCCGCTCGGGTTTATCATGCCGGAAGCGCGGAAAAAGCAGGTTCTGGCCCTCGCCCAGCGGCACGATATCGTAATTGTGGAGGATGATATCTACGGTGAGCTGGCGGCGGAGTACCCGCGCCCGCGCACCATTCACTCGATGGACATCGATGGCCGCGTGATCCTCTGCAGCTCGTTTACCAAAACCGTGGCGCCGGGCCTGCGCGTCGGCTGGATTGTGCCGGGACGCTATTACGACCGGGTGATGCACATGAAATACGCCGCGGGCGGGTTTAACGTGCCGGGCACCCAGATGGCGGTGGCGGCGTTTATTCGCGACGGCCATTACCATCGCCACGTGCGCCGTATGCGCCAGATTTATCAGCAGAATATGGAAACATACACCTGCTGGGTGCGGCAGTATTTTCCGGCGGAGATTTGCGTCACGCGCCCGCAGGGGAGCTTCCTGCTGTGGGTTGAGCTGCCGGAGAAGGTGGATATGGTGTGCGTCAGCAAGCAGCTGTGCCGCCTGAAGATCCAGGCGGCGGCCGGGTCGCTGTTTTCCGCCTCCGGGAAGTACCGCAACTGCCTGCGGATCAACGTGGCGCTTCCGCCGACGGATAAGCATCGCGAGGCGTTGAAGAAGATGGGCGAGGCGATTGTGATTGCGATGGAGGAGTAGCACGTTTTTTAGCGCCGGTGGCGCTACGGAATAGAGTAGGCCGGGTAAGGCGAAGCCGCCACCCGGCAAAATCAACGACTCAGAACTTCCACGAAACGCTGCCCACAATGCTGCGTTCCGCACCGAAGTAGCAGTAAGAGAGGGAGTTACACGCCGCAACGTAGCTTTTGTCCGTCAGGTTATTGACGTTCAGCTGCGCACTCACGCCCGTGAGCCCCACTTTAGACAGGTCATATCCCACGACCATGTCCACCAGCGTGTACGATGGAAGCGTATGGGTGTTCTGGCGATCGCTGGCGATCCCGTTGACATAGCGCACGCCGGAGCCGACGGTCAGGCCGTCCAGCGGGCCAGTTTTGACGTCGTAGCTCAGCCAGGCGCTGGCCATGTTACGCGGGGCATAGACGGCGCGCTTGCCCTCCTCTTCCGGGCTGCTCTTCTTATAGCGAATATCCGTGTAGGTATACGCCGCCTGCATGCGCAGGCTGTCGGTCAGCTGACCAATCGCCTCCAGCTCAACGCCTTCGGATTCGATTTCACCGATGGAACGGTACGGATCGGTCGGCTCCTCTTTGGTGGCAATGTTCTTCTGGTTGATGCGAAACACCGAGGCGCTGAACTGGCTGTTCATCCCTTCTGGCTCATACTTCACGCCCGCTTCCCACTGCTTGCCCTTCATCGGATCCAGGATATTGCCCTGCTCGTCGGCAAAGCTGGTCGGCGTAAAGGCGGTGGAGTAGCTGACGTACGGCGCAACGCCGTTATCAAACAGATACAGCAGCGCCGCGCGGCTGCTGAAGTTGTTTTTATCCAGATCGCTGCGGGTGTGGTTGAAGTTGTCGACGTTCGACACGCTCACCTGGTCGTAACGCCCGCCGAGCGTCAGGCGCCAGCGGTCAACGGACATCTGATCCTGTAGGTAGTAACCGGTCTGGCGAAGCTTATGCTTTTCCCTGCTGTACTGGGTGATGTAGTCCGGCTTCGCACCGTAAACCGGGTGGAAGGCGTCAATCGGCGGGAAGGCGTCAATCGGCGGGAAGCCGCCATAGTAGCCGGTCACGTTGTTGGTGCGGTCCTGATAGTCCATGCCGATCAGCACGCGGTGGTTCACCGCCCCGGTGTCGAAGCTGCCGTCGACCTGGTTATCCAGGGTGATGGCGTTCATCTTCTCGTCGGAGCCGGAATAGCCGCGGTTCAGCTCGGTGTCATTTAGCCAGCCTGCGGCATACACCTGGTTCAGCTCCACTTTGGTGTGCAGGTAGCGCAGCTTCTGGCGCACGGACCAGCCGCTGTCAAACATATGCTCAAGGTTATAGCCGACCATGTTTTCCCGACGATCGTACTTGTCGTAATCGTCTTCACCTTCAAAGAACGTGTTGGAGATTTTCTTCCCGCTGTGCGGCACAACCGTGCCCTCATACGGCAGGCCGGAGTGGCTGCCGCCTTCCGGATCGCGGTGCAGGTAGGCCATCAGATCCAGACGGGTGTTATCGGTGATACGCCAGGTCAGGCTCGGCATCAGCGCGTAACGCTCTTCCTTCAGCGGATCGAACTGGGAATCGGCATAGCGGGTCATCCCGCTGAGGCGCACCGCCACGCGGTCATTATCATCAACCGGGCCGGTGACGTCGAACATCGCCCCACGCTGGCTATTGTTCCCGGCGAAGAGCTTGATCTCCCCGCCCGGATCGAACGACGGCTTACGGGAGGTAAGCGCCACAATCCCGCCCGGCGATGAACGGCCATAGAGCACGGAGGCCGGACCGCGCACGACTTCGATACTGTCCAGGAACCACGGATCAACCACCAGCGAGCTGTGGGAGTTGGTGTCGCCCATCATCTTCAGGCCGTCCAGGTAGACGTTGTCGAGGCTGCCGTCAGAGAAGCCGCGCAGCACCATGTAGTCAAAGCGGTTAGACGCCCCAATCTGGTTGCTGTAGACCCCCGGCGTGTAGCTCACGGCCTGACGCACGCTGGTTGCGCCCTGCTCTTCGAACTGCTCGCGCGTGACGATAGAGACCGACTGCGGAGTTTCAATATCCGGCGTTTCAAGCTTGGTGGCCGCAGACTGCATCTGCGAGGTCACCACCACGGTGTCAGTTTTTTGCGCATCCTGCGCCAGTAAAGGAAAAGCGACGCTACCGGTAACCCATCCCACCAGCAGTGCCAGACGCGATTTAGCAAACATAACCCTCTCCAGAGATATTTCTTATTGTTAATAAGAATTATTACCTTTTTGAGAGTGCAAACGGCTATGCGCGCCGCCAGGTTACGTATGCGCGATGCTAAACCGCACGGGATACGTTCGCGCGATGGGCGAAATTACGTTAGCGGAGTTTGCGCACGTCGCCCGGTGAAATCCCGTAATGACGACGAAACGCGGTGGCGAAGTTAGTGGCATGCTGATACCCGCACATCCAGGCCGCCTGCTGCACGCTGTGGCCTTCCAGCAGATAGCGGCGCGCCAGCGCAAGGCGACAGTCGCGAAGATAATCGAAGAGGGTGCAGCCGTAGCGCTGACGGAACTTGCTGCGCAGGCTGCTTGGGCTCATTGCAGCCAGGGCTGCCAGCTGCGCGAGTGTATGATCCCGTTCAGGAGACTGTTCCAGTATGCTCCGTACGCGTTCCAGGCGCGCATGCTCAGGGCGGCTCGGGCAGGGCTGCTGGCGCTGGTTCAGGCCGTGGCCGAGCAGCTGGTACATCAGCCCCTCCAGCAATAGCTTACGCGCGAGCACGCTTCCCCTCTGCTGCTGCGCATGCTGAATGCCTGACATAACAAACTCGGGAACGTGCCAGACAAACGTGGGTGTATTCAGGTTTTGCCATTCCAGCAGCAGCGACTCAAGCAGGGCTTCACGCCCGGCTTCATGCGGGTACACGCCAAACGAGAGCGTTTTCAGCGAGCTGTCGGCGTCGTGACGCGCGCTCATCACCTGTTCCTCACTCAGACGGGCGCTGAACGCCATGCCGGGACGAACGTGATAGTCGATGCCATTGAGCGCGATCGTAACGCACCCTTCCAGGACTACCAGCATATAGAGCGGGCTGCTGTGGCGAGATGTGGTTTCGTAGGGTTGTAATACATGCACGTCGGAGTGGGTCAGCGAAATGCCGGACGAGAGCGTCATCTCTTCCACATTCCCCTGCAACACCGGGCTGCCGCTGACCTGCTCCCCTTTTAACAGCGGGAAACGGTAGTCGATGCCGTAGCGCTCGCCGAATACCTGAAAATCCTCAACAAAAAATATGCGTTTCGCTGATCTATTTTCACTCTGGAGCATAATTCGGGACCTGCATCGGGAAAAGGACAGGCAAAACAGTACCATCCCTTTACCATATCAGCAATCACCGGGCGCAGACACTATTACGCTCCGGACTAAGCCGGAGCGAAGATATATATTCCTTTACGAGGAATATATTTATGCTTCCTGCCACTCAGCAAAAACCTCTTTATGGTTTTTGGTCAGGATAACTTTATTATCTTCGACCTTATCGACCCAGCCGAGAGGAATAAAGTGGTGCTTGCCGCCTGATTCAGGGTCACTCTTAGCAAGCTTGATACGCTCGCCGTCTAAATGGTCCACAACCCCGACGTGCGTTCCGCAGCTGGCGACAACCTGAGTGTGATCCTTAATTGCGCTTTTATCTACCATAATCATTCTCCTGTTTCGGTTATTTGCCTGTTGCACGAAAAATAACTGTAGCGCATAAATTCAGGCTTAAAAGGCTTATTAGCATTTTGAAACATCATTGACAGAATGGAATATGATGTCTATTTAACGCCGAAATGAAAAAAATAAGAATGAGATGAATTATTTCCGACTGATTATTTCCCGATCATAATTAAATTATCGCAACCAACGAGGAGGTATTTATGACGATTCGCAACAATAATCGGGCAGAAATTTCGCTGGCTCTTGGTGAAGCGGTCTTAGACATCGTGCAAAAAGGCCATGAGTTATCGCGAGAGAATCTCGCCCAGGCGATGAAAATCAAAGCGGAGAAAGAGCGCGACGACGAGCGGCTTTTGAACTACTGGAAGGCGTGTAATATGCTGGTTTAAACGTAGCGGCGTTTAGGCTGACTAAACGCCGCCTCCTGTTACTCGTCGAAGTACCAGTAGCCCTGGTTAATCAGCTCGGTGAGTTCGTCAACAAACGCCGGGTTTTTCAGCGCATCGCCCAGCTCGGCCTGGCCGAGCTCGGTGTAGCGGCACAGCGCATCCGCGCCCTTCGCGTCTACCGTCTCCAGCTGTTCACTGTTGATGAAGACGCTGCCGTTAACGTTCAGCACGCGCAGGCCGCTCAGGCGCGACAGCGTTTCGCCGCCCTGCAGCGCGTCCAGCACCTCGTCTGCCGAATACGGCGGCTCGGCGGCGGCGATATCCAGCTCGTGGCGCGGCGTGGAGACGAAGCTGCCAAACCATTTCGTGAAATCGTCCGGCTTGCTAATCATGTCGATCATCATCTGACGGATACGATCGAGCTCGTACTGCTCCACGCGGCCCGGGTGCTCGCGGCAGGTCAGATCCGGATCGCTGTAGTGCTCGCCGCCCAGATCGTTTTCCAGCGCGTAATCAGCAAAGCTGCTGATCAGATCGCGGCCGTTCGGCCCGCGGAAGCCGACGGAGTAGTTCAGCGCGGTTTCATGGGTGAAGCCGTCGTGCGGGAATCCAGGCGGAATATAGAGGATATCGCCCGGCTCAAGATCTTCGTCGATGATCGGCTCAAACGGATCGACATGCAGCAGCGCCGGATGCGGGCAGAACTGACGCATCGGCAGCTTGTCGCCCACGCGCCAGCGGCGGCTGCCCATCCCCTGAATGATAAACACGTCGTACTGATCGATATGCGGACCCACGCCACCGCCCGGCACGGAGAAGGAGATCATCAGATCGTCCAGACGCCAGTCCGGCAGGACGCGGAACGGACGCACCAGCTCCGCGGCGGGCATATGCCAGTGGTTCACCGCCTGCGCCAGCAGTGACCAGCCGGTTTCGCCCAGACCGTCAAAGTGCTCAAACGGACCATTGCTGGCCTGCCATTTGCCGTTAGCGTGGCTCACCAGACGGCTATCGACTTCCGGCTCCATCGCCAGGCCTGCCAGCTCGTCCGGGGTAATCGGGTCGACAAAATTCGGGAAGGCATTTTTCAGCACTACGGGTTGTTTTTGCCAGTATTTCTCAAGAAATTCCGGCCAGTTCAGGTTCAATTGATACGCCATGGGTAGCACCAGTGAGAGGGGAAACAGGCGCGATTATAGGCAAGAAGGCAGAGGGGGAACTTGTCATGGGTCAAACGAGCGCGCGTAGGTCGGGTAAGGCGAAGCCGCTACCCGACACGTACACGGCAGTAAAACTTAATCCAGGTTCAGCTCGTCGTAATGGGTAATCAGTTTGCCCACGATGCCGTAGTCCAGCGCTTCTGCCGGAGACATCCAGTAGTTGCGGTCGGTGTCTTTTTTCACTTTTTCCAGCGGCTGGCCGGTGGCGTCAGCGATCAGCTTGTTGACGCGATCCAGCATGCGGATGATCTCGCGCGCTTCGATCTCAATATCCGTCGCCTGACCGCGCACGCCGCCCAGCGGCTGGTGGATCATAAAGCGGGTATTCGGCAGCGAGTAGCGGTGCTCTTTTTTCGCTGCCAGGAAGATGGTGATCCCGGCGCTCGCCACCCAGCCGGTGCCAATGACGTGCACTTCCGGGCGGATGAACTTGATGAAGTCGTGGATGGTGTCACCCGCTTCCACGTGGCCGCCCTGGCTGTTGATGTACAGCTTGATCGGATCGTTGCTGACGCTTTGCAGCAGGATCATCTGGGTAATGACCTTCTGCGCCAGCTCCTGGTTGATCTCGCCGGAGATGACAATCGAACGGGACTCCAGCAGTTTTTGCTGCAGAGCGCCCGCGCCGCTTGACCCTTCCGCTTTGTCCTTGTCGCTTTCTTTCAGTGTGTAGTGCATTGTTATGTCCTCAGCATTTAGCGCTCAAAACCAGAGTGTAGCCTGTTTTACCGCTCAAAGTCCTCACCGGCTAATCACGAGGGATCTTATGCACATTGCCCATGTTGCACGCGTTTCGTTCCTTCACCGCCCCCGCCCCGGCTCGCTATACTTCATATGGTTATCATATTGTTAAATGATAATGATATTTAATGTGTTAAGATGAAAGTCAGCATAAACAGTCTCTTACGCCACCGTTGGGACTGTTTGCATCCTCGACATTTAAATCAGCACCGGGGCGGTGAATGGAACACATTGTGTATGTGGTTGATGACGATGACGCGGTCAGGCAGTCCGTAATCGGGCTGCTGGAATCGGCAGACTTAAACGCCATCGGCTTTTCATCAGCAGAAACGTTTCTTCAACACCGGTTTGAGGATCTGCCGTCGTGCGTGATCCTCGATATGCAGATGCCCGCCATCTCGGGCTTCGAGGTGGCGGACGCGCTCAAAGACAGCGGGCGCGAGATCCCGATTATTTTTCTCACTGGCCACGGCACTATCCCGATGTCGGTTCGCGCCATCAAAGGCGGCGCGTATGAATTTCTCACCAAGCCCGTTGAATCCGCCGCGCTTATCGACGCCATTGAGTCCGCGCTGCAGCTGGCGGAAAACAACGCCGTGCGCAATAAAGAGCACTACGCCCTGAAGCAGCGCCATCTGTCCCTCACGCCGCGCGAGCACGAGGTGCTTGAGCTTGCCATCACCGGCAAGCTCAACAAGCAGATTGCCGCCGAGCTGGGCGTCAGCGAGATCACGGTGAAGGTGCACCGCCGCCGCGTGATGGAGAAAATGCAGGTGCGCTCCGTGGCCGAGCTGGTCAGGGCCGTTGAGCGACTGACCAAAAGCCAGCCCGCGGAGTAACGTTTACCCTTCCTGCGCGGCCAGCGGCAGCGCGAAGGTAAACACCGTGCCGTGCGGCTCCCGGCGGCGCGCGCTCAGCTTTCCGCAGTGGCGCTCGATGATGCTGGCGCTGATGGTCAGCCCCATCCCCATCCCCTGCGGCTTGGTGGAGTAGAACGAGTCAAAAATCTGCTCCAGCCGTTCGGGCTCAATGCCGCTCCCGGTATCGGCGATCTCAACGATCACTTTCCCGTCCGCGTTGGCGGTGCTGAGGATGATGGTGCTGGCGCGATCCCTCACCTCGGCCATCGCTTCTACCGCATTCATCACCAGATTCAGCAGCACCTGCTGGATCTGCACGCTGTCCCCGGTGATAAAGCTGTCGCTGGCGTTCAACAGATAATCAACGCTAATGTGTCTCTGCTCCAGCTCGCTGCGCGAAAGCGTGATGATATGGTGGATCAGGTAGTGCATATCGATGCGCGAGAAGGTGGGATCCTGCTTGCGCGTCAGGGACTGGATGCTGCGAATGATCTCCCCCGCACGCGCGCCTTCCGCGGCGATCTCCTCCAGCCCTTCGCGCACTTTATCCAGGCGGGCGGGCTCGCGGCTGAGCCAGCGCAGGCTCGCCCCGGCATTCGAGACGATGGACATCAGCGGCTGGTTGATCTCGTGGGCGATGGAGGAGGTCAGTTGCCCGACGGTGGTGGCGCGGGACACCCTCGCCAGATCTGCCTGCGCCACCCGCATAGCATCTTCCGCGGCGCGCTGGCTGGTGATATCCGTAATGATGCCGTAGTACTCGTTCACCTCGCTGCCCACCCCCACCGGATCGCCAATCCCGAGGATGTAGCGCGTTGAGCCGTCGGTGCGCTTTATACGAAACTCCGCACGCATGGAGAGCCCGTCGCGCACGCTCTGGGTGACGATGGCGCTGATGCGGGCGTAATCGTCCTCGTGGACGAAGGTTAAAAACTCCGCCATGGAGATCATCTTTTGCTGGTCGGGCAGGCCGAGAATGCGGGCGTACTCTTCCGAGACAAACATCAGATCCTGCTCCAGCTCCCAGCGCCAGCTGCCGGTGTGGCTGATCTGCTCGCCCAGCATCAGCGAGGTCTGGCTGGCGCGCAGTTCTTTTTCCACCCGGCGGCGCTGAATGTTCTCCGCCAGCAGCTCGGCGTAGAGCCGCGCCGTCTCCAGGGATACCGCTGCCTGCGCGCCCAGCAGGCTGACCACGCGCGAGTGCTCGGCGGTGAAGACCTCCGGCATCAGGCGGTTTTCCAGGTAGAGCACGCCCACCAGCCGCGCCTGTTTGAACATCGGGACGCACATCACCGCCGCCCCCGAGGTCACCAGATAAGGGTCCTGGCTGAAGGGATGAAACTCCTCCGGCTTGCCGGTACGGATCTCCTGCCCGGTGCGGATCACCGCAGCCAGCACCGACAGCGGCATGTCGGTCGCCATCGGCACGTCTTTCAGGATCCGCACCCGCACGCCGTCGGTGCTGGTCCAGGCGCTGGCCTCGATCTCCGGGATCAGGTTATCGCTCACGCGAAGCAGCAGGCCGCGCTGCGCCCCGGCGCGTTCGAGCAGGATGGTCATCAGGTTTTCAATCAGGCGCTCAAGATTGATCTCTTCCGACAGCGCGCGGGAAGCCTTGATCACGCTCTGCAGATCGCGGATCGTCTCGTTCTGGGCAAACGCCACCGTGTCGTAGGCGCTGGCCTGCCCGGAGGCCAGCAGGTGCGGGAAATCCTGCTCCAGCTGGCGCACCTTGGCCTGCGCGCCCGCGCGGCCCCAGGCGGCAATCGAGCCGCGGAAGTGCGCGTCTGATGCGGTCGGGTAGCCGCAGGCCAGCGCAAAGCGGCCCGCCAGCTCGTGGGCCAGGGCGTTAATCGGGTTAAAGCCACCCTCGCGGGAGAGCCGGACCGCCTTCTCATACTGCTCAAGCGCAATGCTGTTCATCCCGTCCAGACGGACAATTTCGGCGTAGATCAGCGCCTCTTTATCCGCGAACGTGCCGGGATTAATGCGCGCCCAGAGGGCGATTTTGTCGTAGTGAGCGTGAATGCTGCGGCGGTGATTCGCCGAAAATGTCTCCGGCGTCAGCTGACGTGAGAGCGCCAGCGCGCTGTAGAGATGGTAATCCAGCAGATGGATATGGCCCGGCGCAGACCACGCGTACCAGCCCGCCATCTCAAGATCCGCCTGCGCGTCGGTATACTCGCCGCAGGTAAAGTGCGCCATGCCACGGTAGAGCCAGTACCAGAAAAGCATGGTGGAGGTCTGCTCCGGGGCCTGCTCCGGCGACGCGGGAAGCAGCGCCTCGGGCAGCGCCTGCGACGCGGTCCAGGTGCCAATCGTCGGCGTGCGCAAAAACTCCACGAAGGTGCGCTGGAGCATCAATATGGTCTCCACGTCCTGGAAGTGGGTTTTACGCACAAACGCCAGGCCGCGATCGATGCTGGTCAACACTCCGTCCAGGTGATCGCCCCGTGAGAGGAAGTTAATGACCTGATGGCAGGCGGCAAAGCAGGCCACCGTCATATCGCCGTGGGTAACGGCGGCGGTGAAGCAGGCTTTTGCGCACTCGATGGTGAACGACAGCGGCTGGGTCCAGACGCTGAGCTGGTCGAGGGGCAGCAGGGTTTTGGCTTCGAACGCGTCGTAGCCGTGGCGGTTCACCAGCTCGCGGGCCAGGGTGCCGTACTGGAACCCGAGGCGGTACTCGGCGTAGCGCTGGCCAATCAGCACGCCAAACCAGGCCATCGCCGTGGTGGAGGCACCAGTGATGCCGTGGTCGAGGGTCAGGTGCATCATGCGGCAGAGCAGCAAAAAATGCAGGCGCGGGCAGATGAAGCTGGCGCAAATGCTGGCGCTGTAGAGCAGGTTCATCACCGCTTCGGTTTCCGGGTTATCCATCCGCGACAGCTGGGCAAAAAGGCTTTGCGGCGCGTCGGCCGTGCGGTTGCAGAAGTGTTCCCAGGCCTCGTCGCAGTCGGCGTCTTCCGGGTGGCGGCCAATCTGAATACCAAAAATCCCCAGCCAGCAGAGCGCCGCCTCCAGCGCCAGACGGCTGTCCGACTGGCGAATGTACACTTCCACCAGCAGGTTGGCCGCCAGCGCCTTTTCGGTCAGCCCGCCGGGGCAGCCGAGGATGGCGTCACACAGCTCGCGGGTGCGCTCCAGGTGCCCCAGAGCAAACTCGCAGCCCGCCTCTTCGATATCAAGCATAAAGTCTGACACCGTCCCGGCGTTGCCCAGCGCTCTGGCGGTCTGGATATAGCTGAGCGCCGATGGATAATCCCCCGAACGCTTTGCCCGTCGTGCGGCCAGCAGGCTCAGCTCGCGGAACATCTGGCGCTGCGGCGCGGGCTGGATGCAGTCCAGCGCGGCCGTGACGTGGTGAACGGCGCGGAACAGCAGTTCGTTCCCCGCGGCCTGACGCGCGGCGTCGGCCAGCAGGCTGGCGGTGGTCAGGTGAAGATGGCTTTTCTCATGCTGATCCAGCATCGCAAAGGCCGCCTCCTGCACCCGGTCGTGGGTGAAGGCGTACTCTTTTTCCGTCAGCACAATGAGCTGGGCCATCACCGCCGGATGCAGCGCATAGCGCATTTCCGCCATCGACATGCTGACCACCCGGCAGATCATCTCCATCTCGCCCGTGCCGCCGAGGCAGGCGAGGCTGCCCAGCAGGCGGCGCGTCTCGTCGGGCAGCTCTTCAAGCTGCTCCAGCACCAGGGTAACGACGTTTTCGGTGTAGTGTCGGGCGCGGATCGCCTGCAGATCGTAGTGCCACTTATCCTGATATTTGTTGTGCACCACCAGCCCGTCATCCACGATGCGGCGGAAAAACTCGTGCACAAAGAGCGGGTTGCCCCCGGTTTTCTCGTGGATCAGCGTGGCGAGGTCGGTCGTCGCCGCGCTGCGGGCACGAAATATCGTCGCCAGCCAGCGCGCCACCGCCTTCACGGACAGCGCCTGCGGGACAATTTCAGTCGCGTTTTGCGCCGCCTCCGGCAGGCTCGCCAGCTGCTGTTGCAGCGTCGGTTCAGACAACGAACCGATATCGCGGTGGGCGACCACCAGCAGCAGCGGGATAGCGCCGCAGGTCACCAGCAGATGTTTCAGCGTATGCAGGCTGGCCGCGTCGCTCCACTGGAGATCGTCGAGCACCAGCACCAGCGGGCAGCCCTGAGAAGCAAAGGTTTTAACCAGCGCCAGCACCATATGGCTGAAGCGCGCCCGGGCATCAATGGAAAAGGTATCCGCCGAGTAGCGCGGCTTGCTCTCAAGGAGCAGCCCCAGCTCGGGCACCAGGCTGACGGCCAGCGCTTCGTACCCCTCCAGGGCGCGCGACAGGCGGATTTTCCACTTCGCCACATCTTCCGCGGGCAGCCCCAGCAGGTGCAGCGTCAGGGTGCGGAACGCGGAGCTTAATACGCCGTAGGGCAAAGACGGCGAGAACTGATCGACTTTCCCCACCGCCAGCAAAACCTGACGCTGCTGCAGCGTTTTGAGCGCCGTCGCGATGATGGACGATTTGCCAATCCCCGACGGCCCGCCGATCGTCACCAGCTCCGGCACCAGGTTCTGCCCCACCCGCTCAAACGCGGCAATGACGTCATTCGCCTGCGGATGCGTCGCGAACAGGGAGTCCGCCAGATGGATCGCGGGAGTGCGGTCCTGCTGGCCGGGGGTAAAGGCGACGATCTCGCCCTCGCAGGTCAGCGTCGCCTGGCAGCGGCGGAGGTCGGCAATCAGCCCGTCGACCGTCTGGTAGCGGTTATCGGGGTGCTTTTCCAGCAGCTTGAGGATGATAGTCGACAGCATCCCCGGCACGTCCGGGCGAATCTCGTCCGGGGCCAGCGGCTCCGAGGCAATATGGTAGTGAGCCCAGTTGGTTTGATCGTCCTCCCCCAACTCAAACGGCAGGCGTCCGGTCAGGAGTTCATACAGCACCATGCCGAGGCTGTAGAGATCGCTGCGGCCGTCAACGGGACGCCGGGTGCGGGTGGTGTGCTCCGGCGACATATACGCGGGCGTACCGCCTGAAACGGCAAGCCGGGCCTGGGAGAAGGCACCGGAGAGGCTACAGGAGAGGCCAAAGCTGCCCAGACGGCAGGTGGCATCGTGATGAACAAAAATCGCGCCGGGCTTGATATCGCCGTGGATCAGGTTTTGCAGGTGCATCTGGCGCAGGGGAACGCAGATCTGGATCGCCATCTCAATAAAGCGCGAGATCCCCGAGATCGCCCTGCCCGCGCGCCGCGCCAGCAACTCAAACGCAAACGGCGCATACACCAGCGCGAAACGTCCCCGGTACTGGGTCGAGGCAACGGCGCGGATGGCCCAGCTGTCCTGCAGCACGTCACGCAGCGCAAATTCGTTTTTTAGCAGCCGCGTGGCCCGCTCTTCCTCTTCGTCGCTCACCGCGGTGGCAATGATGAACGAGCCGCCTGAATGGGGATGGCGCGCGTGCATCCAGGCGATACCGCCCTCCTGCGCCAGCACGGTAAAAATCACATCCTCTTTAAGGACAAAAACCCGCCCCTGGTCAAGATTCCCCTGGGCGGGCCAGAATGCAGGCTGCTCGTGTTCGTTCATCCGCGATCCTTATCGTCGGCGGGCCAGCTCCCGCTGTATATGATCCAGCAGAATATCGATGTTAATGGGTTTACGCAAAAATGCAGCGGCGCCCAGGCTAAGAGCGTACCGCTGCATATTTTCATCAGCATGACCGGAGATAAAGATCACGGGCGGCGGGGGAACGGCCAGCAGCCGCAGCTTTTCAAACAGCTCCAGGCCGCTCATGCCCCGCAGCTTGATATCGGCGATCACCAGCGCCGCGCCGGACAGGGCGAGCGGATGGCTCAGAAATACCTCTGCCGAATCAAACGTATCGGCGGCATACCCTTCCGACTCCAGGAGATTACTCAGCCCGCTGCGGACGGAACGTTCGTCATCAATGATGGCAATGCGCCACGGCAGCGTCATGCTGTCTTTCCTCAAAAAAATCATTAAACGTCGCGATCGTCCTTCGCGGGCGCGGGGGGCGCCGTGCCGCTGATTTTCGGCACGCATTCGTGACGAAACCAGGCGAGGGTAAACGGTTCGCGACTCAGTAAACGCCGTCCCACCGGGATGAGCTGTTCACCCACCAGCATGCCAAACAGGCCAAGCAGGGCGACAACCGGCGGTGCCGGGGAATGAACGTCGAGCAGGGCGTAAATTACCCCAGCAACCACGCCGCACACCAGCGAAATTATCCATGCTCTCATGACATCGCTCCCGTCTGCGATTTCACCTGCGGAACCGTTACCTGAGGAGGCGGCGCGCCGTCGCGGGATAACAGATGGCGCGTCGCCTGTTCACCCGCCAGCATCCCCAGCAGGCCAATCAGCGCCAGCGCGGGCGGCGCGGGGGAGCGCACCTTCAGCACGGCATACATCAGGCCAATCAACACGCCTGCGGCAAGGGATATCAGCCCAGTACTCATTGTGAACTCCAGAGAAAGAGGCAGCGGCGAGCCGGATGAGGGACCAGCCCGCCAGCGGAACTTAGCGAGCCGGGACCGGCGCTAAGGTGCGGTGCTCGCTCTTCTGGCGAGACGGTGCTTTGTGCACCATGGTGTAGGCGTAATCCACGCCCATACCGTACGCGCCGGAGTGTTCGCGCACGATATCCATCACCGCGGTGTAGGTCTCTTTACGCGCCCAGTCGCGCTGCCACTCCAGCATCACCTGCTGCCAGGTCACCGGGATCACGCCTGCCTGGATCATGCGCTGCATCGCGAAGTCGTGGGCTTCTTTGGAGGTGCCGCCGGACGCGTCCGCCACCATATAAATTTCGTAGTCGCCTTCCAGCATCGCGCACAGGGCAAAGCTGTTGTTGCACACTTCGGTCCACAGGCCGGCAACCACCACCTTCTTCTTGCCGTTGGCCTTCAGCGCGTCGCGCACCTTCTGGTCGTCCCAGGAGTTCATGGAGGTACGCTCCAGAATGTCCTGTCCCGGGAAGACGTCCAACAGCTCCGGATAGGTGTTACCGGAGAAGCTTTCGGTCTCAACGGTGGTGATGATGGTCGGGATGTTGAACACTTTGGCCGCTTTCGCCAGCGCCACGGTGTTGTTTTTCAGCACCTGGCGGTCAATCGACTGCACGCCAAACGCCATCTGTGGCTGGTGATCGATAAAGATGATCTGACAGTTCGCAGGGGTTAACACTTCGAGCTTTGAAGAGGTCATAGCATTTTCCAGTGGTTAAGGGTAGAAATCGCCGCGAGCGCCGCGACGATAAAGTCGCCCTCATCCTGCGGTTTTCCGTCGCCGCGCGTAATTATCTCTTCGTATAGTTAACCTTAGGTATAGTTATACTTTGGTATACCTATCCTATTGTATAACTGGATCTTTGCCGAAACCGGTTCCCATAATCCTGACCATTCCCCCTCTCAGTCAGGAGCAGTTATGGTTACCCTCGGTAAAGCCGATCTCATTCTGGTTAACGGCCAGTTTCACACCGTCGATCGCGAAAATCCTGTCGCGGAAGCCGTTGCCGTGCGCGACGGAAAATTTCTGGAAGTGGGTACCGTCGCCGAGGTGATGCAGCACCACTGCGACGGCACTAAGGTGGTGGATTTGAAAGGCCACACCGCGATCCCCGGCCTGAACGACTCGCACCTGCACCTGATCCGCGGCGGGCTGAACTACAACCTCGAGCTGCGCTGGGAAGGCGTGCCGTCCCTGGCCGACGCCCTGCGGATGCTGAAAGAGCAGGCCCTGCGCACGCCGTCGCCCCAGTGGGTGCGCGTGGTGGGCGGCTGGAGCGAGTTCCAGTTTGCCGAGCGCCGCATGCCGACGCTGGATGAGATTAACGACGCCGCGCCGGACACCCCGGTCTTCATCCTGCACCTGTACGACCGCGCCCTGCTCAACCGCGCCGCGCTGAAGGTGGTCGGCTACACCAAAGAGACGCCGAACCCGCCGGGCGGCGAGATCCAGCGCGACGCCAACGGCAACCCGACCGGGATGCTGATCGCCCGTCCGAACGCCATGATCCTCTACGCCACGCTGGCGAAAGGGCCGAAGCTGCCGCTGGAGCAGCAGGTCAACTCCACGCGCCAGTTTATGCGCGAGCTGAACCGTCTGGGGCTGACCAGCGCCATCGACGCGGGCGGCGGCTTCCAGAACTACCCGGAAGATTACGAGGTGATTGCCGAGCTGCACGAGAAAAAGCAGATGACCATCCGCATCGCCTATAACCTGTTTACCCAGCGTCCGGGCCACGAGCTGGAGGACTTTGAAAAATGGACCGACATGCTCACGCCGGGGCAGGGCAGCGACTTCTTCCGCCACAACGGCGCGGGCGAGATGCTGGTCTTCTCCGCCGCCGATTTTGAAGACTTCCTCGAGCCGCGCCCGGACCTCGCGCCGGGCATGGAGGACGAGCTGGAGCGCGTGGTGCGCCATCTGGTGGAGCACCGCTGGCCGTTCCGCCTGCACGCCACCTACAACGAATCCATCAGCCGCATGCTGGACGTGTTCGAGAAGGTGAACCGCGACATTCCGTTCAACGGCCTGCACTGGTTCTTCGACCACGCGGAAACCGTTACCCAGGCCAACATCGACCGCATCAAAGCGCTGGGCGGCGGCATTGCCGTCCAGCACCGCATGGCCTTCCAGGGGGAGTACTTTGCCGAGCGCTATGGCATCGAAGCTACCCGCCACACGCCGCCGGTGGCAAAAATGCTCGAGACCGGCGTGCCGGTGGGCTTAGGCACCGACGCCACCCGCGTGGCGAGCTATAACCCGTGGACCGCGCTCTACTGGCTGGTCTCCGGCCGCACCGTCGGCGGGATGCAGATGTACGATCATAGCGCCCGCCTGGACCGCGATACCGCCCTGATGCTCTGGACCCAGGGCAGCGCGTGGTTCTCCAGCGAGCAGAACCAAAAGGGGCAGATCAAGGTCGGCCAGCTCGCCGACCTGGCGGTGCTGAGCAAAGACTACTTCCGCGTGCCGGAAGAGGAGATCAAGGGCATCGAGTCCGTCCTGACGGTGGTCAACGGCGACATCGTCTACGCCGCAGGCACCTTCGGCCCGCTCGCGCCGCCGGCCATTCCGGTTCTGCCCGAGTGGTCCCCGGTGGTGAAGGTGCCGGGCCACTACCGCAGCGCGCCGCCGCAGGCTACGCGCGTCGGCATGAACACCGTCCACCACTGCAGCGGCCCGTGCGGGGTTCACAGCCACCAGCATGATTTCGCCCGCACGTCAGAGATGCCGGTGTCCGACGATAACGCTTTCTGGGGGGCGCTGGGCTGCAGCTGCTTTGCATTCTGATGAAAAACACTACTATGCCGCCCCGGGTCGACCTGGGGCTGTTCTTCCTGCGCCTCACCGGCAGCCTGCTGCTGCTCTACGTGCACGGCCTGCCGAAGGTGCTGCACTTCAGCGAAGAGCTGACGCGCATTGAAGATCCGTTTGGCTTCGGGCCTTACGCGAGCCTGATCCCGGCGATCGTCGCCGAGGTCATCTGCCCGCTGTTGATCATTGCGGGCGTCTACACCCGCCTGGCGTGCCTGCCGATTATCGCCGTGCTGCTGGTGGCGATGCTGGCGGTACACCCGGACTGGTCGATTGCCGAAGGGCAGTTTGGCTGGCTCCTGCTGATTATCTTCACCACTCTCGCCCTCACCGGGCCGGGCCAGTGGCGGCTGCAGCGTAAGGCAACGGAGAGGTTCGCATGACCCAGGTTAACGACGTTCGCGACGCACACGTCGAGACGACGCCCGCACCGACGGTTTCACCCTGGCAGCCGCTGAGCCAGCCGGTGTTCCGCATGCTGTGGATCGCCACGGTGGTCTCTAACGTCGGCTCATGGATGAGCGACGTCGGCATCAACTGGAGCATGCTGACGCTCAGCGCCGATCCGCTGGATATCGCGCTGGTGCAGGCGGCCAGCAGCCTGCCGATGTTCCTCTTCGCCCTGCCGTCCGGGGTGATGGCGGACATTGTCGACCGGCGTAAATACCTGCTCTTCTCCCAGCTGTGGGTGTTCATCGCCGCCGCCGGGCTGACGGTGCTCTCTTTTACCGGACATGTCACCCCCACCGTTCTGCTGGCGGCAACGTTTCTGCTGAGCGTGGGCGCGGCCATGAGCTCGCCGCCGTTCCAGGCGATTGTGCCTGACCTGGTGAGCAAGCCCGAGCTGGGTTCCGCCGTGGCGCTTAACTCGCTCGGGGTCAACATCAGCCGGGCGATTGGCCCCGCGCTGGGCGGTTTTCTGCTTTCGCTGGCCGGGCCGTGGATGGTGTTTGCCCTGAACGCGCTGTCCGTGGTCGGCGTAGCGTGGGTGCTGTGGCGCTGGCGTCCGGCCCCGTCCGTGCAGCGCCTGCCGCCGGAGCACTTCTTCTCCGCGGTGCGCTCCGGCATTCGCTACGTGCACGCCGCGCCGGTGCTGCGCAACGTGCTGGTGCGCACCGTGGCGTTCTTCGTTTTCGGCAGCGCGGGCTGGGCGCTGCTGCCGCTAGTGGCGCGCCGCGAGCTGGGTTTAGGCCCGGCGGGCTACGGCGTGATGCTGGCGTGCATTGGCCTGGGGGCCATTGCCGGGGCCATCCTGCTGCCGCGCCTGCGCCAGCGGCTGAACGCCGATCGGCTGATGGTGGCCGCGAGCCTGGTCTTTGCCCTCACCATGCTGGCGCTGGCGTTTGTGCGCCACGTCTGGCTGCTCAACCTGTTTGAGTTCTTCACCGGCTTCGCGTGGATTGCGGTGCTCTCGACGCTGAACCTCGGCGCCCAGCGCAGCGCCGCCCGCTGGGTGAAGGCCCGCGCGCTGGCGGTCTACCTGACGGTGTTCTTCGGCTCAATGACCACGGGCAGCGCCATCTGGGGGCAGATCGCCTCGCAGTTCGGCACCCCGACCTCGCTGGTTGTCGCCACGCTGGGGATGGTGCTGGCAAGCGCAACGGTGTTCCGCTGGAAGCTGGAGAAAGATCCTGATTTAAACCTCGACCTGAGCGGCCAGCCGCTGGACGGCGTGGAGATTGAGCTGCCGAACGAGCGCGGCCCGGTGCTGGTGTCGCACGAGTACATCATCGACCCGCAGAACGCGAAAGCCTTCCTGGAGGCGGTACACGAGCTGCGCCGGGTGCGACGCCGCGCCGGGGCGATGAGCTGGGCGGTGTACGAGGATATCGAACGTCCGGGCCTGTTTATTGAGACTTTCCTGATGGGCTCGTGGATTGAGCATTTGCGCCAGCAGGAGCGCCACACCATGAATGACCTCCTGCTGCAGAGCCGCGTTCTGGCTTTTCATCAGGGCACAACATCACCGGCAATTCGCTATCTGGTCGCGCCGGTATAACCATAACCATCACCTGTACAGGAACACACTATGGCAACGTTTAAGGCAAAAGACGGCACGCAGATTTACTACAAAGACTGCGGCGCGGGCAAACCGGTTCTCTTCAGCCACGGTTGGCCGCTGGACGGCGACATGTGGGATAGCCAGTTGAACTACCTGGCGGAGCGCGGCTTCCGCGCCATCGCCTTTGACCGTCGCGGCTTTGGCCGCTCGGATCAGCCGTGGAACGGCTACGACTACGACACCTTTGCGTCCGACATTAACGACCTGATCACCACCCTGGACCTCCAGGACGTGACGCTGGTGGGCTTCTCCATGGGCGGCGGCGACGTGACCCGCTACATCAACAACTACGGCAGCGCGCGCGTGGCCGGTCTGGCGCTGCTGGGCGCGGTCACGCCGATCTTCGGTAAATCCGACTCCTTCCCGCAGGGTGTGGATCAGAGCGTGTTCGACGGCATTCGCGACGGACTGCGTAAAGATCGCGCCCAGTTCATCAGCGACTTCGCGACGCCGTTCTACGGCACCAACGCCGGGCAGACCGTTTCCGGCGGTGCCCTGACCCAGACGCTGAACATCGCCCTGCTGGCGTCCCTGAAGGGCACCATCGACTGCGTGACCGCGTTCGGCGAAACCGACTTCCGCCCGGATATGGCGAAAATCGACGTACCGACGCTGGTGATCCACGGCAGCAACGACCAGATCGTGCCGTTTGAAAGCACCGGCAAGCTGGCGGCGGAGATGATCAAAAACGCCACGCTGAAGGTGTACGACAACGCGCCGCACGGCTTCGCGCTGACCCACCAGGACCAGCTCAACGAAGATCTGCTGGCGTTTGTGAAGTCGCTGTAAGGTCCCGGGGCTGACGCCAGCAGGCGTCAGCCTGAATATGCACTTCCCGGCATACTAAATTTGAGCGTAGAACTCCCTCTCCCTTGTGACTAGTATTCCTTCATTTCAAAGGGAGACTACATAAGATGAATATCCAGTTTCTTAAGCGGCTAACCCGAAAGTTTATCATCGCTATTTTAACATCCTCTTCATTTGTCACAGCCTGTACATTTAGCGTTATATGGTTCTATCTTGCGAATATTGACCGGCTTGATATTTTATATGATGCGTTGAGCGTGAGTAGCGCAGTAGGAATAATATTTGGGTTTACCCTTGTCTCACTACTTGGTTTCAGCCTTGTCATTTTTATCTCATCTGTCCTTGCTTACTTAATTTACACCGCACATGAGAAAGAGTTTGTTAAATACGAAGGTTTGACACATAGCTTTACCTCAATCTGTTTTGGTAATAGCGTTGTGATGTGCGTTGTGCTTATCGGAGCGTTCTGCTTACAATTTTTTCTTGATATAAATGGTTTTATCGTTCTTGCCTTAGCGATAGCCATAATACTGGCCGCATCGTATTGCTTATCCTACTGGCTTATGTTCAACGTTCAGTCATATAAGGATGTTGATGATACGCGTGATGTAAAATATTTGCAGAAAAACGCCGTCAGAAACTGGCTGCCTCTGTTATTGATTGCCCCTGCATTTACACAAATCTTCCCGCTCATTTTTATCGCGGGTCAACTAGATTTTAGCGAAGGAAGTAATACGTTCTTACAGGTTATCATTTTCCTTGCACTCTCGGTCGCGATGATTATTGTGGGTATTTTCCCAGGAATGATCCTGATAAACGAAAAGAAAAATAAAAGTTTATTGCAAATAATCACTTATACACTAATTATTATTCCTCTCAGCATGCTTGTCCTGACAATGATTTTCCGCCCCACCCCCAATATGATCATTAACATGACCATGAACCTTTCCGGCATTAGCGACTGGCGCACACATCAATATTACATAGATACTCACACTCACCCGCCAGCGATGTTTGATGGTTTAACATGGAACACACGTTACTATAAAGATATCCCTTCGAGATTCTTTATTACCGGCGTAAACATTTTCTCGCTTGGAAACATTCAGCTTATTTGCCCTACGCAAATCAATCATGCCAGATCGCTGAGCCTGAAAACTACGCCAGACAACTTTGACGAATATGACCTTCGCATAAAACGGTTAAAAAACACCGCTATGAAATGTATCCCGTTTAAGAAGGATGAGATACACCAATGGGATTCGCCTATAGCTGAGCCTGTTTATTTTCAGAAAATTAAATCTAACGGTGATAGCCTTTTATTAAAGTTGCTTCATGATATCAAGTAGCTTTTAAGAAACGCCCGCAGCGCGGGCGCTACTTAATCAATTCACAGTAAGCGGAGGCTCATGCTTCTGCCCAGGCTCACCGCGTTGCACAACGCCGTGCTCGCGCTCCGCCAGCAACCGACAAACCTCCGCATGCTTCTCCTCGGTAAAGGTAAAGCGCGACATAAAGCCCATGCGGATCAGCGACCCAATCGCCGGCAGCAGGCAAATCCCAAAGAACAGCCCCGACAGTACGCCTTCGCTCTGGATCTGCGCCTGCGGCACGTAGCCGATCATCGTCAGGAACACGCCAATAAGCCCGCCGCCCACCGCCACCGACATCTTGCCGGTAAAGGTCTGCCCGGAGAAGGTGATCGCCGCGCAGCGCTTGTTAGTGTGGTACTCCGCGTACTCAATGGTGTCGGCAATCATCGACGAGGTGAGGATGTTGGTCATCATCACGAATAGCGTGCTCAGGCCGAGCAGAATAAACAGCATCGTCACCTGCTGATATCCGACAAACCACATCACCACGCGCCCCGCCACGTCCAGCCCGCAGAGGATCATAAACAGCTTCCGCTTCTGCATCCGGCGCGTCAGCATCGGGGCGACCAGGCACAGCACCGCCGCCACAATGCCCATCACGCCAATCGCCATCTGCAGGCTGCCGTCGCCCAGGTTGTTGATAAAGAAGTAGATATACAGCCCACCCGCCACGTTGTGGAACACGCAGAAAAAGAACGACAGCAGGACGATAAACAGCGGCTTGTTCTGGCGCAGGTTGTGGAAGGTGTCGCGAATGGTCACCTTTTCCGGGCTCGGCGGCACACGCTCTTTGATCTGCATAAAGCCGTTGAGCATCAGCGGCAGGCCCACCAGCATCATCACCAGCGCCGCCATAAAGTAGCCTTTATCGTTGCTGTACTGGGCGAAGAACGCCGCCAGCTTCGGGAAGAAGATATTGGCGCAGGCAATCCCGGCGTTCACCCCGAGCATCGCCGCCGTCACCGCGCGGGTGCGCTGGGCGGAGTCGTTGGTCATCACCGACGACATCGACCAGAACGGGATATCGGAGATGGCGTACAGCGTCCCCCACAGGATATACGTCACCCCGGCGTAGAGGATTTTGGTGGTCATGTCCGCTTCGATTTTATAGAACGACAGCAGCGTGACGCCGGTAATCAACAGCGGCGCGATCAGCAAAAAGTGGCGAAACTTGCCGAACCGGCTGTTAATGGTGTCCATTATGCTGGCAAACAGCGGATCGTGAACCGCGTCCCACGCGCGGGCAATCAGGAAGATGGTGCTCGCCGCCAGCGCCGAGATCCCCAGCACGTCGGTGTAAAAATAGTTAATAAACGAACCCACTAAACCAAAGCTAAAACACTGACCTAAACCATAGCCAAAATAAGACCACAACTCGCGAGACGGTATTTTCATTGTCGTTGCCATAGTGCGTACCTGGTTGCCCGGCGACAGCGCGCCGGGTCGTTA
Source organism: Enterobacter cloacae complex sp. P13B (assembly GCF_014895915.1). NCBI lineage: Bacteria > Pseudomonadati > Pseudomonadota > Gammaproteobacteria > Enterobacterales > Enterobacteriaceae > Enterobacter > Enterobacter cloacae complex sp. P13B. The sequence continues at coordinate 15,275 of NZ_JADBQN010000057.1, read as the reverse complement.
TTATTAGCCCTGCGGATTCGGGGCGATTTTGCGCAGTTTCTGCATCAGCGCAATTTCAGCGCGTGAGAACGGAATCCCGTTCTCCTCAAACACGTCGTGGAACCAGAGGCGACAGTAGTCCGTAGACTCCTTCATCACCACCGGCCACGGCAGCCACGTCTGGGTTTTGCCGCGCACCAGCCCCCACTGGTACGGCGCGACCTTCGCCGCGTACATCAGCGGGAGCTGCTCTTCGATGGTGCTGCCCACGTGGCGCGCCAGCCATTCGGTGCAGAAGATTGGGCGGCCCAGCGCCTGAAGTTGCTGGATAATCGCCGTCATGCGCCCGGTATTGGTGTAGGCGTGGAAGCTCACCACGTCCGAGAGCGCCAGCGCGGTCTGGTCCAGCGGGTGCTGGAAGAACGTCTCGCCCTCCTCTTCCGGCGGGACGCGCCACGCGCAGACGGTGAGCGGCTGGGTCGGGTCTTCTTCACGCACCCACTGGAACGCCAGCTTCATCAGCGCGTGGGCGCAGGTCTCCAGCTTCGCGTCGTACTGCACCTCCTGCGTGCCGGTCGCGAAAATGCCGCGGTTGCCCGGCTCGTTATAGAGATCCCACAGTAGCACGCGCTTATCGTCGCGGAACTGGCGAACAACGTCGCGGATATAGCGTTCAATGTCTGCCCAGCAGTCGGGATCGCACACCTTATCGCGACCGGGGCTCGCCGCCGCCTGGCTGTTGTGCTTGCCCGGCACGGGCGGCTTTTGCGGGCCAAGGTACGGCTCGTCACCGGAGAAGCCGCAGTCGTCCATCAGGGTCAGCATGGTGCTGAACCCGTGACCGTCGGCAATCGTCAAAAAGCGGTCGATGCGCGCCATCAGCCCGTCGCGGTCATGCTCCCAGACGATAAACGGCAGATTAATGCGCAGGGTGTTATAGCCCGCCTCCGCCGCCCAGCCCAGCTCGCGGTCAATCGTCACGGCATCGAAGGTCTCTGCCTGCCAGATATCGGTCCAGTTCACCGCTGTCGACGGCAAATAGTTAAACCCGCACAGCCAGCCCTTCTGCTGATACCACGCCTGTGCCTGCTCCCTGCTCCACTGCTCTTTCATTACGCATCCTCTTACTGATAATGTTTAGCTAATAAATATTAGCTGCGGGATAAATGCGCAAATTACGGCGTTTAGAAAAGCGATGCCCCTCACAAAGTTCACGCTTCGATGAATGAGAAACGTGATCGACGGCGCTAAAGCGTGCGGTTAGGGTATGATGCGAAGTCGCGAAAGGGAGAGGACGGATGAAGCGAAAAACAAAAGTGACGATGAACGATATTGCGCGGGCGGCAGGGGTGTCGCAGGCGACGGTATCGCTGGTGCTTAACCAGTCCCGCAACATCAAGCTCAGCGACGACACCCGCCACAGGGTGATTAGCGTCGCCACCGAGCTCGGCTACGACCGTCTCCCCGCCGTACACGCCCCGCGCAACCAGGAAGAGATCGCTCTGCTCGTCAGCTCGCTGCAGAGCTTTGACCCGTTTATCGACGCCATCAGCCAGGCGCGGGAAGCGGCGTGGCGCAACGAGACCCTGCTCACCGTCTACGACTACGGCGACGACGTGGAGCTGGCGCTGAACATTATCCGCCAGCTGGAGAAGCGCAACTGCATCGGGATTATTCTCGCCTCTCCGGTCACCACGCTGGTGGACATGACGGCGTTTCACGACTGTACCCGCATCCCGCTGGTGCTACTCAACCAGCGAGACCCCGGCTCGCCGCTGCTGCCGTCGTTTATCCCGGACGACTACGCCAACGCTTTCCAGGTGACTAAACACCTCATCGCCTGCGGGGCCACGCGCATCGCCCACATCACCGGCGAGAGCTGGATGGAGGCCTCGCGCCAGCGACTGGCGGGCTACCGGGCGGCGCTACAGCAGGCCGGATTAGCGTGCGACGACGGCCTGGTGCGTCAGACCAACTGGCAGTTCAGCGAGTCCTTTACCGCCACCACGGCCCTGCTGGAACTGGCCGAGCGCCCGGACGCCATCTTCTGCGCCAGCGACTGGCTGGCGATTGGCTGCTATCAGGCGCTGGCGGTGAACGGCGTGCGCATCCCGCAGGACATGCTGCTGGCGGGCTACGACGACCAGAAGATTTCCGAGCAGCTCACCCCGCCGCTGACCAGTATCCAGCTGCCCTACAGCGAACTGGGACGGCTGGCGGTGGAGTACCTGTGCAATCAGGAAGATGCCGCCACGCACGTGACGCTGGCGGGCAGGCTGAAGGTACGCGCCTCAAGCCTCGTCTGAGGTAAACACCATGCCCGCATAGGGCTTCTCGCGACACGCCGCCAGCCGCGCGGCGAGGCTGCCCACGTGCAGCTCCAGCTTGTGCCCGTCCGGGTCGAGAAAGTAGAACGACGCCCCCTCGCTTTTGTTCTGCTTCCAGACGGTGACGCCCGCCTGCTCAAGCCTTTGCGAGAACGGTTCAAAATCCTCTTCCGCCACGGTAAACGCGTAGTGGGTATAGTCGCTCTCCTGCGGCGGCACGTACCGGCGTGCCTCATCGTACGACAGGCAGACCCACAGATCGCCGCAGGTGAGATAGGCCCCGGTATTCCAGCGGGCGTGCAGCGTCAGCCCCAGCAGCGCGTGCCAGAAGGTGATGCTTTTTTGCAGGTCGCTGACCGCGAGGGTCAGGTGGTTGAGAGATTGCAGCATGACGTGCCCTTTTGTTTTTCGCGCCGGACGTGGTACGGTAAAGAGATGAACATAAACCACGCCGTCCTCACCGTAAACCGCTGGTGGCTGCCTTCTTAAAGGCGGCACGGAGTAGTTTTTCCCATTTTCAGATAGCCGCCGAAAGGCGGCTTTCACTTTTCTAAGACCCCTTTCGGCAACTGCACATTAAGGAGTCTTTATGAACGCACCCACCATCCTCACCGGCGACCGCCCAACCGGCCCGCTGCACCTCGGCCACTTCGTCGGATCGCTGCGACAGCGCGTGGCGCTCCAGCAGACGCACAGCCAGTTTGTGCTGATTGCCGACCTGCAGGGGCTGACCGACAATGGCAGCAACCCGCAAAAAATTCGCGACAACATCCCCGAAGTGCTGGCCGACTACCTCGCCGCCGGCATCGATCCGAACCTGACCACGATCTGTCTGCAATCCGCCCTGCCCGCCCTCGCCGAGCTGACGATGCTGTATATGAACATCGTCACCGTCGCCCGCGTGGAGCGTAACCCGACGGTGAAAAACGAGATTGCGCAGAAGGGCTTCGCCCGCTCGCTGCCGGTCGGGTTTATGGCCTACCCCATCAGCCAGGCGGCGGACATTACCGCGTTTAAGGCCGAGTGCGTGCCCGTCGGCGACGACCAGCTGCCGATGATTGAGCAGACCAACGAGATCGTCCACAAGATGAATAGCCTGCTGCCCGCTCCGGTGCTGCGCCACTGCAAGGCGATGCTGAGCGATACCAGCCGCCTGCCCGGTATCGACGGCAGCGCCAAGATGTCGAAATCGCTGGGCAACACGCTGCACCTTTCAGCCAGCGAAGAGACCATTCACCGTGCGGTCAGCGCGATGTACACCGACCCGAACCACCTGAAGGTGAGCGACCCGGGGCAGATTGAGGGGAACGTGGTGTTTACGTATCTCGACGCGTTTCATCCGGACAAGGAGAAAGTGGCGGCGATGAAGGCGCACTATCAGGCGGGCGGGCTGGGTGACCGGGTGTGTAAGAACGAGCTGGAGGGGTGCCTGCAAGAGCTGATTGCACCGATGCGGGAGCGGCGGGCGATGTATATGCAGGACAAGGGGGAGCTAATGACGATGCTGAAGCGCGGGACGGAGCGGGCGCAGGGGGTGACGCAGGCGACGTTGAGGGAGGTGAAGGTTGGGCTGGGGGTGCCGGTGTTTTGAAATAACGTCATGCAGCGTATGTATTCAAATATTACATGCGCTGCATAATATTATTTATCGGCAACTCAGAGAGTATTACATTTTTAATTAACAGGAACCATTACAGCCCCTGGATTAGAATATGACTGATATCAATCTGGATATTTATTTCGGATTTTAGCCCGGTTTATTAACCACTTTATGTATATTCGCCATACAGTCTAAAACCTAGCATTGCTGCATTTACTCTTCTGCCCCTACAAGGAATTGTCATGCAGCTTTATACCAATGAATTTACCGCTGAGTTAAAAGCGGAAATAGATCGTTCACCGTTTTCCGATGAAGAACTGGCCGCCATGCCCGAGGACGCGCGCGCCATCATTGCCGAACAGGAAGCCTTTCATCGACAACATCCCGTCACCGCCATCTGGCGGATCGCCACGGCTGGCAGCCAGACCCGACTGGGCGGCGTTGTTCTTCCCGTCGATCGTGAAGCCACAATGCTCATGGACGATGGGAGTTACACCAGCGTGATTGTCGAAGGAGACTGTGTGGCCTATCCGGATGGAACGCTCGCCACGATTATGACCTCAGCTGGCGAAGCGTTTTCCTGGAGACGTCAGGGCGTTGCGCTGGTTGGCAGCCTGCTTGATAACGATGACGAGATTATCAGCACACCGCTAGGCAGTACTTATCTGGTCACCCGCGAAGGTATTCCACCTCATGAGGACTTCTTAACCTGGCCCGGAGAATAGGACATGGGCTACCGTTCCGATAACCATGGACGCGGTCAGGCGCTGCACGGCGACAGAACAACCACCGGCGCAATATGCTGCACAACTCTGCCCAACTGCACCGAGCATGGTCGCGGCATCGTTCGTGTTGGCGATAAAACCACGGCATGCCCTAAATGCGGCAAACAGGGCGTGATTGCCAACGGTGAGCCACGCGTCAACTGGATGGGGCAAGCCTCAGCCGTCGATGGTTCTGTCGTTATTTGTGGCTGCCCGCACGGAACCAACCGCGTGATTGCCCCATCGGGAGAGTGGCTCGGCTTCGGTCCCTCTCCTGAACAGATCGCACAGGAAAAGCATCAGGCCATGCTCGCAGCGCGCCAAAAAGAGCAAGAGGCCGAAGCGCTGCGGCGAACAGAAGAATGCGATCGCAATCGGGTCTTTGCGAAATCCTGCCTGCGTGGTGAAGGATGTAACGATGCGGGTACCGGAAGCGAGCCGCACACCAACTTCGCCGAGATGGCATTTTACCAGGCCATGCCTAACGACGCCCCGCAACACGCTCAGGCGGCAAAGCGTAAGGCGATCCCAAAGCCGAAGCAACGCAGCGCGCTTTATCTTTGGTGGAATGGGCATCACGAGGAGATGGACTATCAGGCTGCCGTTGCGGACGAAGAAAGGGCCTGGATTGCACGGACCGCGATCGCCGATGCCAGCGAACTTGTTCTGGTTGGCGGGAGCACAATCACTCCTGGCACCTGGGCCGTGCGCGGCGCTGCATTTGGCGAGATAGCCACGGGAGGCCTTGGTGCCCCTGTCGCAGGGCTGCTGATAGGAATGTACCCCGGCAAGCTGAACGACGGCGAACAGGATTTTATCGACAGGATGCGCGCCGAACAGATGCGGGAAGCCCCTACCCGCGTTCGCTTCACCTGGGAGAACGACGCCAGCGGCAACCCAACACCGCGAGGCTGGCATACGCCGCCCGGCAAAGACAGCGTGCGCGTTCGCAGGATGGAGTGGGATAGCCGACGCCAGGCGTACACCTTTACTACCGAAGAAGACCCTGGCATCACCCTCATCTGGACACCGGACCGCACCGGAGAGAGTAAGCCGTGGGATACGGGCAATCACAACCCGGTACGGATACCGAACCCGGTTGTGGTAGATCCGCTGCCGGAGGATACGGGGATTGGTGCGACGACCAGCCCGACACCGGAAGAGAAGACGTTTGCGGATTATATTCTGATTCTGCCGGTGGGCGGGGTGCCGCCGATTTATGTTTATATCCGCCACAATCCCGGACAGGTCACAGGCAAGGGGCAAAAAGTTAGCGGGGTTTGGTTATCTGATGCGAATGCGGGGAATGGGTCTCCTATTCCAAGCCAGATAGCGGATCGGTTACGTGGTCAGACATTTACGGACTTTGACCAGTTTCGTAAGGCGTTTTGGCTGGAGGTGTCGAGGGATCCGGGACTGCTGGAGCAATTTATCAGCAATAACCGCGCAAGTATGCGTAAAGGAAACGCCCCTTTCACACGCACACCTGACTCGGTTGGAAAAAGAGAACGTTATGAAATTCATCACATACAACCTATCCGTCAGGGCGGTAAGGTGTATGACGTTGATAATATGGGAATAACCACTCCAAAACATCACATCAAAATTCATAAAGGAGAGTGATATGAGACTGTTAAGTGATTACACAGAAGAAGAATTTTTAGAACTGGTACGCAAAATTTGCAATGCGGACGCACCAACTGAAGAAGACGAGAATCGATTGGTTAGAGAATTTAAACGACTTACCGAGCATCCCGCAGGCTCTGACCTGATTTTTTATCCTGAAGAGGGCAAAGATTATAGTCCAGAAGGTATTGTTAGAGAAGTTAAGGAGTGGCGTAAAGAAAATAGTAAATCCGGATTTAAAGAATAACAATCTTTGAGACTCCCGCGCTTTCGGGCGCGGAATGTGTACAATAAAATTCAAAAAGTTAAAAACAATGAAGGATTTAAGAGATTATACTGAAAGTGAATTTCTAAGTCTGGTGCGAAAAATTTGTACCGCCACAAGTGAAACAGAGGAAGATGGTAATCGTCAGGTTAAAGAGTTCGTACGACTTGCCGAGCATCCTTCTGGCACAGATCTTATTTTTTATCCTGAAGATGGAAAAGATGATAGCCCGGAAGGCGTTGTCCAGGAAGTAAAAGAGTGGTGTCAGCCTCATGGTAAACCTTGCTTCAAGTCTAAGTGATTTTTTAGGATTAAAACAATGATCGTTTACTCTATAGATGTATACAGTAAAACAAATGAACTTTTACTTTATGAAATCATAATCTCTCAGCGAAATGTAGCTGCGCTGTATGACATTATGGGTATTTCAGGGGAAGATGAAGCCGACTTCTCGTATGGCATCGGTGTTTATAATATAAACGAAAAACAGGCACATCTTTTAGAAATGCTCATAGGTAAAACATTCTACTCGGACGATTTAATTTTTCAGCTTTCAGGAGGAGAGATTTAAATGAAGATTAAATATATAATGCCCCTTTTCTCATTTCGAAAACCTAAGAATTGACATCTGGACGGTACTTTATAACTCTAAGTCCTGAAACGAGAAAAAAAAGCTTACGTTTAAACTATAGGGTGGACTTATACAGATGATTACAAACATGAGGCAATGATTGTTTATCCAGGGAAAAGTCATGACGAATTGGTAGATGCAGGATTTATTTCATGGAAAACATATCCAAAGGGACATTCAGGCTCTATGAACCAACACCTGGAAATGGCAAAAGAAGGCATCAATTTAAGTTTTTTGAGAGAAGCTCAAGCCCTTGTTGTGATAAACCTTAAATTGAGGCCGATTTGCATATTTGTGGTATGGACGGCGAAGACCTACAGGAAGACTGCGAAGAAGCGTTTGGCGTTCAGCTTACCACGGAAGAAGATGGCTATATGAAAACGTTCTCTCTTGCTGAGAATGAGTATCTGTTTACGGGCGAGGGTATAGATTTTTTTGGCATCTGTAGGTTTATGCGCTGGTTGCATGGCATACCCGAACCTGTTATACGCGATTTAACCGTCGGCGAACTTCACGCTGTGCTGGTTAAGGCTGTGAAAGAGCAGGTAAAGCACGAGTGATTTCTGAAGATTACGGGCATGGGATAACATGCCCGTATCGTTTTATTGCTTCAAGGATTACATGAGGTGGGAAGCACGGTTACTCCGACATCGCCTTCCCTGTTCCACGTTTAACAGCCGGTATATCACCTGTATCATTCAGCGCTCCCGGAAAGGTCTTCAACCACTGCGCGACTTTCTGCTTATTTATATTCACCATGCTCATCCCTTCAAGGTATCCCCATAATTCTCTTGTATGCTGTGGTGTAATCACAATGCAGTCTTTCATGGCGCGGATTTTTACCGGCATGCCGTTGATAAAGCCTGCACGGGTTAACCACTCGCCGCCCAGAAGAAGATATTTCATGTCTATGCGTGCATACAGTTCGCAGCAGGCGGCACTGTCCTGCGGCGTTTCCGCTCGGGGATGGACGGGCGCCGCGTTAGGCGGGTTGCCGTGAAGACGGCGGGCGCTGTTTTTGCGTACCAACTCGCGGTTTTCAATCATGCCGGTGAAAGCGTCTGATTCTGTTTTGCAAACAGTAAACTCTGGCTTAAAATTCGTCGCAGCCATTTTCAACTCCTCAGTAGTTGGTTGTGGTTAGCGGTATGGGGGTGTTGCAGCACCTTCATATCGCGAATTCCTTGTTAAATTCTCTTTGATACTTCCTTTGCCATTCGGCGTAAATTCTGGTGACCATTATACAGGGCTGAATATAAGGTGAGCGCCCGCATGGACCTCAGAGCAACCATTCGCCGATCTGCGGGCTGGCAATGAGTAGTTTTATTATCAAGTTCAGTGACCGACTGAGCGTTCACCTTTAATACGATGGCAGTTACACAGCATTACGGACAGGCTCCTTTTAGAGGATAAGCGTTAATAAAGAGGAGGCACTCAATGCCTCCGTTCTATTTGTTACGCTCTTACGTTCCAATCGTCCGTATACCGGACATTACCATCAACATAACGCCAGGTGATTTTGTCATACATCAGGGAAACAGATTCCATGTGGTTGATCTGCGAGTTTCCTGCCATTTTAGCGTTTGGCATCCCTGGGTTAATGCCCGTCACCTTCACGCCCTCAATGGTCATGACGAAGTAGCACTCTTCTTGTCCTGCATGGTTAATGCGATACCAGCGAATTTCCGCACTTTTCAACGTTTGACCGGTGGCAACGGCTTTGTATAGATACGGGCTGGAGCTATCAAACTCCTTTTCAATCATCATCGGAGAATGTGAACGCTTACCAGTAATCTTCCCGTTGGCACTGTCTACTGGAATGTTCAGACCATGACTAAAGCCAACAATCTCTATACTCCCCTCACGATCCTGAACGTCTACAGCTCCTTTAATATCTGCGCCGCCATCGTCCTTAAGCCACATGTAAGCCGGAATAGGCATTTTACAAACTCCTTTTAGTTGTGATTTTCTTCGTGATGAACCAGTAGCAAACAATCGTTAAGAGCAACTGAAAGCCCACAATCGCCGCTATTGTGAAATTTGAATACGTTTGATCCGGGAATAAAGACTGATAAGGCAGCAAGCGAAATAACGCCCAAAACAGGAAGGTAAACCCGAAGATTTTAGCTAACCGTCGCAATGTGGAACTGAACCACTCTCTGGGGATACCAGCTGGACTAACTTTGTGAGTCGCGCCACGGTACGCCGTGGTAATAGCGCTCATGACAGGTACGCTGATTAATGTATTGATTAAGATGCTAAAGTAGCCGTCTAAAGATTCCCAAACTTCTGAATCAGGTTCACCTAAAATGAAGCGGGTAAACTTGTCGGCGCTTTGGAAATCGAAAAGCCCCGTAATAGAATTAACTAATCCATCATACGGAACCATTTCAGCAACGATCAGCACAACAACAGCGAACAGCACTATCTTGATGAATAAACTAAGGGCATGTTTTGCCATTGGAGATCACCTCAATCGTGCCGTATGCCTGTAGCTTCCTCATGCAAGGAACATCTATTTTTTGGCTCCTCAACAGAGCATTACGCAACATGGCAAAATCAGAATCATGTGGGAGAGTGATACAACCTTCTGATAGTACGCCTGGATGCAAACGGAAATTGCCACGCTGAACGCTCTCAATCCATGTGCAATCGTCGATCCCCCAATCATCACGCCATAATGCGAACCATTCAGAATGTTTGAATGTTGCACCATTGGCGAAGTGATTATAAATGTCTCTTCCCACTGTGTTTAGCTGTGACTTAAGTCCACCTTGAGGGCGGTCAACAATCCAGTATTTACCCGCTGGTACTGGCCCCTCTTTGGGGATCATTCCACATGCCCCACGATTACGGTAAGCACCATTACCAGAGAAAGCTAAAAAAGTGCCTATACCAGGAAACGATAACGGGGAGTAGTACGCATCATTAATTACGAACTTTCCATGTAGAGCCATAGATAACCCTTTTATCTATAATGATTTATTGGCTTATCGTACTCCTACGCAATCAGACATAAGAAGGTTTTCTTCCGAGAGACCTCTGATTTTCAGACAATAGCCCGTTGGTGGTAAGACAACGTGTAAGGCCGTTAAGCGGTAACATCAGAGGTGTATCAGGAAGCTAAGTTTATCAAGTTGACCATGTGCCCTCAGGGGAGAGACCGAACCGCTGGCAGAGTGACCTGCTCCCTGATGTTAGTAATGTCTTCATAAGCCACATGAGAACATCCCCATGAAGAGGCGTTTTTCCGACTGGCGTAATTACCGCTGCCTATTATACAGAACTGAATATAAATACAGCGGTTTTGCGACAGGTAAAATTGGGAAATACGAGGGGGATTCAGGAAATGGGTTTGGGGGATACTGGTAACTCGCTGGCTTGAAAATCAGTCTTATTTTCCTCATCCAGAAATCTATTCATTTGCTAAAGTACCTTAGACGACAAATTCATCGCATCCAGCCCTTCTTCTCAGATCCCACAAAAATTCATCAAAGCTATAGATTAACGATTTACATCACCCTGATTTTGTTATGTGATCCTGTTACAGGCTTTAGTAACGCCCTGCCCAGCCAACCGTAACAGGACTTCATTGATGGAATTTTATCAGGCCGATCCGACGCTTGAGAACTACTGGCGTGGTGTGATCCTCTTTGGAAGGAACGTCGCATCTTACAAATTTGCGCTGGCGTCGGCGTTGTATGAAGTGGATAAGACGGGCAGCGATTTGATAACGCTCGACCAGCTTGCCGTGCCGTTCAGCCGCTATCTTTGCGAGCACCTGAAGCATGCGCCAAAACAGATCACCTCCCGCAGCAGCCAATTTCTGGAAACCTGCCTGAAGTTCAACAGAGGTGAAATCACCCACGCCCAGCTCATTGAAGCGACGGTGCGCCTTGGCTTTAACAATGTGATTGATGCCTTTCATTACGTGAACCAGGGCGAGATCGATAAACGTTTTTTCCTTGATGAGCGCAAAACCCACAACGGGATCCGACTGACGGATAACTTCTATTTACTGGGCGAACGCCTGCAGTATAAAAACCTCGCCTTTGAAACCAATGCTCGCTGGAACCTGGTCGAACAGGCCTGGTCGATGGGGATTTCACGTAACCTTGCGGGCGTGGAGTTTGATGAAGATAATCAGCTGTTGTTCACGAGGGTGAACGCGCGTCGCGTAGACATCACCAGCTGTCGCGACAGCCTGAATGGTTATCAGAAAGGGCGGTGTTTTTACTGCTTCAAACCCATCAGCCTGGTACCGGGAGACGCAGAACTGGCGGACGTCGACCACTTTATTCCCTGGGCTGCCCGCCATGAAGTGAGCAATATTAACGGCGTATGGAATTTAGTGCTGGCCTGTCGGTGCTGTAACCGTGGCGTTGAAGGCAAATCTGCACGCATTCCCGACCTCAGGCTCCTGCAGCGGTTACACACCCGCAATGAATATTTTATTCAGAGCAAACTGCCGTTACATGAGACGATTGTTCTACAGACAGGGCAACGTCCTGAAGTACGGAAAAGCTTTCTTCAGCGTAACTGGCAGGCCGCGCTGGACAAGCTTATCCATACCTGGAAACCCAACGCGGAAGGCGAGGCAACGTTTTAATGACACTTCACTACTACCAGAACCACGCACAGGAATTCTTCGATGGCACGGTCAATGTCGATATGACCCCGCTTTACGAGGCCTTTACCCAACATCTGCCTCACGGTGCCCTGGTTCTGGATGCGGGCTGCGGCTCAGGCCGGGACGCAAAAGCCTTTGATGAGATGGGTTATCTGGTGGATGCTTTTGATGCCTCTTCCGCGATGGTGGAGCTGGCAAGGCAACATACCGGGTTACCCGTGCAGTTGATGACGTTTTCAGAGATCGACGGTAAAGCGCAGTACGATGGGATCTGGTGCTGTGCCTCTTTGCTGCATGTCCCCTCTTCTGAGTTGCCTGAAGTGATGCAGAAGCTTGCGGATGCGCTTAAACCTGGCGGCGTCTGGTACGTGTCCTTTAAGTATGGCAACGGTGAACGCGTGCAGGGTGAAAGACGTTTTACGGATCTGGATGAAGAGGGATTGCGGGAGTTGCTGAAGGCGGTTCCGGGGATGGAGATAGCTTCGCTTTGGGCGACTCAGGATAACCGCCCGGACAGGGATGAGACATGGCTGAATGGGGTATTACGAAAAACCACCGCTTGATCATCAGGCCGTGCTAATCGACAGGGAGTAGGTTAACTCAGTAATTCATCACTTTAGTCAGCTCAACTTCACCCGTGGCGGCATTAAAGTACAGATAGAAAATATCCCCTTTTACCTGATCGGGTTTTGACCAGATTTCCTTATCCCCCAGGCGACGCTTTTCCTTTGTGTATCCCAGCGTTTCGAGATACGCGCGCAACGGTGCAGCACCGGTATGGGAGATTTTTTTTGGCAGTCCAGACAACTTTTAAAGAGCTTGCGGAACTTTAGATCGCAGGCGGGTTTGATGAATGCTCAACTGGTTAAAACAAAACACTATCTACACGCTAGCGCAGCAGATCTTCAAATGTAGTGGCAGACTGGATCTCATATTGATACAGCCGATTGTAATAAATTACGATAAAATCTCTGCAACAGTAGTTGCTAAGAACCGAACACAGGATAAAAAAATGACAAGCTTTCAACAGCGTGCAGAACTACATCGTCAAATCTGGGCTATCGCCAACGATGTCAGAGGCTCGGTAGATGGATGGGATTTCAAACAGTATGTCCTTGGTGCGCTTTTTTACCGCTTTATCAGTGAAAACTTCTCCAGTTATATAGAAGCTGGTGATGACAGCATCAACTATGCTGCGCTGGATGACAGTATCATCACCGATGACATTAAAGATGATGCCATCAAAACCAAAGGCTATTTCATTTACCCGAGCCAGCTGTTCTGCAACGTTGCAGCTAAAGCGAATACCAATGACAGGCTGAACGCTGATTTAAACAGTATTTTTGTCGCCATTGAAAGCTCAGCTTATGGTTATCCATCTGAAGCCGATATCAAAGGCCTATTTGCTGATTTTGACACCACCAGTAACCGTCTAGGTAACACTGTAAAAGACAAAAATAGCCGTCTGGCTGCCGTTCTGAAAGGTGTCGAAGGTTTAAAACTGGGTAACTTTAACGACCACCAGATTGACTTGTTCGGTGATGCGTATGAGTTCCTGATTTCTAACTATGCGGCGAATGCCGGTAAGTCTGGCGGGGAGTTCTTCACTCCACAGCACGTTTCAAAACTGATTGCACAACTGGCAATGCACGGTCAGACCCACGTCAATAAAATATACGACCCGGCAGCAGGCTCAGGCTCACTGCTACTGCAGGCCAAAAAGCAGTTTGATAACCACATCATCGAAGAAGGCTTCTTTGGTCAGGAAATAAACCATACGACGTTCAACCTGGCGCGTATGAACATGTTTCTGCACAACATCAACTACGACAAATTTGATATCAGACTGGGCAATACCCTGACTGAACCACACTTTGGTGACGAAAAGCCGTTTGATGCGATTGTGTCGAACCCGCCATATTCGGTGAAATGGATTGGCAGTGATGACCCGACACTGATTAACGATGAGCGTTTCGCACCAGCAGGCGTACTGGCACCTAAATCAAAAGCTGACTTTGCGTTTGTGCTTCATGCGCTGAATTACTTGTCCGCCAAAGGCCGTGCGGCGATTGTCTGCTTCCCGGGGATCTTCTACCGTGGCGGCGCAGAGCAGAAAATCCGTCAGTATCTGGTCGATAACAACTATGTTGAGACGGTGATTTCACTCGCACCAAACCTGTTCTTCGGCACCACCATTGCCGTCAATATTCTGGTGCTGTCAAAGCACAAAACCGATACCAGCGTGCAATTTATTGATGCCAGTGGGCTATTTAAGAAAGAAACCAATAACAACATTCTCACCGATTCCCATATCGCTCAGATCATGCAGGTGTTCAGCAGCAAATCAGATGTTGACCATCTGGCAAAATCAGTGCCCTTTGAAAGAGTGGCCGGGAATGAATACAACCTTTCTGTCAGCAGCTACGTGGAAGCGAAAGACACCCGTCAAATCGTCGATATTACGGAACTGAATGCTGAGTTGAAAACTACCGTCAGCAAAATCGATCAGTTACGCCAGGACATTGACGCGATTGTGGCTGAAATTGAAGGTAGTGAGGTACAGGCATGAGCGAATTGAGTTATCTGGAAAAACTGCTGGATGGGGTTAAGGTTGAGTGGTTACCGCTAGCTTCGCTATGTGCCCTGATAACAACCGGAAAATTAAATGCGAATGCAATGGATGATAAGGGCAAATATCCCTTTTTCACCTGTAATGAACAACCTTACAAAATTAATACATATGCATTCGATTTGGAGGCGATAATAATATCGGGCAATGGAAGCCAAGTCGGCCATTTAAACTACTACAAGGGGAAATTTAACGCCTACCAGAGAACATACATTGTCGGTGACTTCAATAGCAATGTTAATATAATGTATCTCTATTACTATTTAATTCACACATTGAAACCTTACATTCACAAAAATTCAAGGAAAGGCTCTGTTCCATATATTACAATGCCTATGCTCGAAAATTTCATATTTCCAATCCCCTGCCCGGACAACCCGGAAAAATCCCTTGCCATCCAGTCTGAAATCGTCCGGATTCTGGATACATTTACTGCACTTACCGCTGAGCTTACCGCTGTGCTTAGCATGCGTAAAAATCAGTACAACTACTATCGCGACCAATTGCTGAGTTTTGAGGAGGATGAGGTTGAGTGGAAGAATTTGGGAGCGGTAGTAGAGATCAATACAGGGCAAAAACCATCTGAAATACTTGATAACCCAACAACGTTCGATTATATCAACGCAGGGACAACAAGGTCTGGATATACAACTGTTAGTAATTGTGATGGTGATACTGTAACTACCCCTTCGCGAGGTCAAGGTGGAATTGGTTTTGTAGGATATCAACAGGGGCCATTTTGGTTAGGTCCGTTGTGCTACAAAATGAGAGCTATAGATAAGAGAATTTTAATTAATAAGTTCCTTTTCTATTTCCTTCAATCT
>NZ_JADBQN010000056.1:0-1519 GCF_014895915.1 Enterobacter cloacae complex sp. P13B | reverse complement strand
AAAATTCATTTGCTAACTTTGTTAACCAATTAGTAGCAGAAG
Organism: Enterobacter cloacae complex sp. P13B; assembly: GCF_014895915.1. Classification (NCBI taxonomy): domain Bacteria; kingdom Pseudomonadati; phylum Pseudomonadota; class Gammaproteobacteria; order Enterobacterales; family Enterobacteriaceae; genus Enterobacter; species Enterobacter cloacae complex sp. P13B. The sequence goes on along the minus strand of NZ_JADBQN010000056.1, from coordinate 1,477 downwards.
AGAATCTTTCTTAAAGTACACTTAAAAAATTTAATCAATTTATTTAATTCTATTGCTGTTGGTTTTATATTCTTAATTTTAATAAGACTCTGTAACGCAGATCATAGAGTTTTATTATAAAACAGCATGGCGCTTGGTGCTATGAACATACCGTGGATCCCAGGATGAATTAATCAGGTTAAAACATAAAAATATCCCAGCTAGCAATAGACAGGTTAAATAAAATTAATTGGTTTGTTAATCTTGGTAAGGCGACGACACTCCCTGTGGTTCTCCAGGCTCAGTCCCTTAGCTTGTTTATAAAAAGCCTCAATAGTGATGAATTGGAGAGTGCCACCCTAGAGGCTGTTAATGAAATAACGGGTTATCTCGCAATAAAACACACTGAAAAATATCAATACTGAAACTCTTTGGTCAAAGAAGCGAAGAAAGTTGTGGAGATTGATATTATCCCATAAATAATCTTCCCAGAGTCTGAGAAAATCTCAATGATTGAGAGCTTAAAATGGGATCTTGTCAATTACTTGCTTGAAGATGCGTATAGTTCTTTACTACGAGAACCGTTCTTTTTTAATGGATTGATTAATGTTTATGAAGCTAGTCATATGCCTTGTGGATGGTCAGGTATTTGGCCAGCGGGAAAACTAGTTATCTATTGATAGACTCGCAATAAAAAAATCCACGCCCTGGTGTGGATTTTTCTCATTCAAAACCAATCAAACGTTAAACAGAAAGTTCATCACGTCGCCATCTTTAACGATGTAATCTTTCCCTTCTGCACGCATCTTGCCTGCTTCTTTCGCGCCTGCGGTAAAGTAGGTCTGCAGATTCAGCAGCTCATAGCCTGCGCGGATCAAGCGGTTCAGGCCCGGCTCTTCCAGACCCAACTCGGCCATGAACTCTTCACGATCGGCGTCGTCCAGCTCTGGGATATCGGGTTCAACCGCGGCGCAAACCGCACCACAACATAACCTCACAGATCGAAGGATCTGCTGAGAAGGTCACGCACAACCGCCTGACGCAGCTGAACGGCATTCGCTGGCAGTATGACATACACGGCCGTACCGTGGAGAAGGATAACGGCCAGACCCGCTGGCACTACCGCTACGACGGCGAGCATCGCCTGACGGAAGTCATCAGCCAGCTGCAGGATCGCAACAGGCCGCAGACGCAGGTCAGCTTCCGCTACGATCCGCTCGGTCGGCGCATCAGCAAAACGCACCAGCAGATGCTGGGCGGTCAGCCAACCGGCAAGCCAGTTTGTCTGGGAAGGGTTCCGCCTGCTGCAGGAAGTGCACGGGGACGTGCCGCTGACCTACGTCTACAGCGATCAGGACAGCTACGATCCGCTGGCGCGTATTGACGGCGTTGATGCCCCGGAAATATTCTGGTTCCACTGCCAGCCCAACGGCACGCCGGAGCGGATGACGGATATCGAAGGGCAGGTGCGCTGGGAAGGGGTCAACAGCGCCTGGGG
>NZ_JADBQN010000055.1:0-11363 GCF_014895915.1 Enterobacter cloacae complex sp. P13B | reverse complement strand
TCGCCGAAGCCGGGCAGCATTGACGTGTACGACTGGCCGGGTCGCTTTGTGGACAAAGGTCACGGGGAGTTCTATGCCCGTATCCGTCAGGAGCGCTGGCAGGTGGAGCATCAGCAGATTCAGGCCACCGCCACGGCGGCGGGGATAGCGCCAGGGCACACCTTCACGTTAACCAACGCGCCGTTCTTCAGCGACAACGGGGAGTATCTGGTGACGGCAGCGGGCTACCACTTCGAGGAGAACCGCTACGCGAGCGGCGAGGGGGAGACCATACACCGTACCGATTTCACGGTCATTCCGTCGGCGGTTGTTTACCGCCCGGCGCAGAGCACGGCTTGGCCGCGCACCTACGGCCCGCAGACGGCGAAGGTGGTGGGGCCGAAGGGGGAGAGTATCTGGACGGATAAATATGGCCGGGTGAAGGTGAAGTTCCACTGGGACCGGCTGGCGAAGGGCGATGACACCAGCTCCTGCTGGGTTCGCGTGTCGAGCGCGTGGGCGGGCCAGGGCTACGGCGGGGTGCAGATCCCGCGCGTCGGCGACGAGGTGGTGGTGGACTTTATCAACGGCGACCCGGACCGTCCGATTATTACCGGCCGCGTGTATAACGACGCGAGCATGCCGCCGTGGGCGCTTCCGGCCGCAGCGACGCAGATGGGCTTTATGAGCCGCACGAAAGGGGGCTCCGTGGACAACGCCAACGCCCTGCGCTTTGAGGATAAAGCGGGCGCAGAACAGGTATGGATCCAGGCCGAGCGCAATATGGATACCAGCGTTAAAAATGATGAAACGCACAGCGTCGGCGGGGCGCGCAGCCATTACGTGAAGAAAAATGAGCTGCATCGTGTGGAAGCAAACCAGACTCAAGCGGTGAAAGGTGGAACCGAGATCCTGACGGGGAAAGGCAAGCTGGATGCGGCGGTCGAGCAGTATGTTATTGCATCCGGGACGAAGCTGCGGCTGGTCTCAGGTGAGAGCGCTATTGAGCTGAACGCTAACGGCAAGATTAACCTGATCGGCAAAGAGTTTAACTTCTTCGTGGAAGGGGATGGTTATATCACCACGGGCGGTAAGCTGCATCTGAATACTTCTGGCACCAAGCCGGGCACAACGGCGCCGGGTTCTGGGCATAAAGGGGATATTGATGCGGCGGTGCAGGCGAAATTTACGCCGGGAAAGGAGAGTAAGGCTGGTGTGGCTGCCAGCGCACCAGCCGAAACCTCTAAAAACGCTACGCCTCCAGCATCCAATGTTCCTTCAAGCGGATATGGAAAGGATGTAGATAGTCTTGTCGATAAATCACCGACGATGAAAAATGACATAGCGACGTTAAAGAAACGAGGCTGGACATTTGAAGAAGGTGAAGCAGGCAAGGGGACGTTTGCCAATCGTCAAAAGCGCGTTATTACCGTTGATAAAAATGAGCTCGGTAACCCGAATGCAGTCGTTCAGTCTCTGTCACATGAAAGTGGTCACGCTTTATATGAACCCAACATTGATTTTTCTTCGCGCGACGCCTATCTCAACAGCACACTCAGTGATGAAGGCGCTGCAACCTTGAACAATATCCGGGTCCAACGCGAAATCATAGCCAACAAGGGTGGGGATATAGGTATTGCAGGCAATCCGGCAAATCAGACACAATATAATCGTATCTATGATTCTCTCGAACGTGGGGCTATAAAGGAAAGTGAAGCGCGTACGCAGATAGGCCGTATCTTTGGCAAAGGCGAACAAACGTCTACCACAGGGCAATATTACGAAGATTATTATGGCGGTTGGTATGATAAAAATTATCCATAGTCTAAAAACGGGTGCGGTGCTTGCGGCTTTATTAACGACGGGAATGGCAGGAGGTAACATGCAGAAACAGGATCTTTGGCAGTTCATTGAAGAAATGAGCGCATCACTCAAAACATTGTCCGTTAACAGTCTGGATAACGCTCCGTTGTCATTCAAGCTAACGAAACAAAATGAATATATCAATTTCTACAATGCTGACGATATCAAACTGGCGGATGGAACGAACATTACTGCAATTGATTTACGTTTAAGTAAAGAAAGTGACGGGATGGCACCGTTACTGAATTTTTCACCGTCCGGCCAGTGCATCACTCTCGACACTGTTAAAAAACATTATCCGCAACTGACGTTAACTGATTATCCACGAGGCCGTTCGGAGAACGAAGTGACCAGTTATACAGCGCTAAAGGATATGAATGGGCAAAAAATAAGCTTCAGTTTCACGGTAAAAAAACCTGACTGCTTGGGTGGGGTCGCTATTAGCGCTGACTAAAAATGTTTATTTCATTACTCACTGCTTTTTAAAGTAGTGAGTAGCATAATATTTATCCAGCAAATGACGATTAACGTGAAAAAACGCCTTTCTGTGTCTCTTTTTTTTACCCTCATGTCTACCTTTCTGAGCAGTTATGAAGTAATGGCTCAGACTATGCCGCTCATTCTGGCTAAAGATGATTTTTCTCTGCAGTTAAACGACCAGATTGTGGCACTGGGTGAGAGATGGACTCCTGAGGTTGCGCGTAAAATTGCAGTTTCTGTGGAAGGTAGTTTTGTCGGTGAAGTTCCTTTTGACGGAACGAACTATAAATTCTACCAGCATCAGAAGACTGGGTTAAAAATATTCAGTTCCAATCTCTGGTGGGATAAAACCGAGCGAAGTGTTGACGATTATATTGTGGCGCAGATTACGTTAACTGCTCCGGATGGCAAAACAGCTCGCGGGATCCATATTGGTTCAACAATAGATGAACTTAATAAAGCTTACGGCAGTGGTCAGGTCGAAAATGGTTCCGGGGAGCAGTGGGTTTCCTATGAATTGGATAAGGAATTGCTCTCTTTTGAGGTTAAAGACAGTAAGGTTGTAAAAATAACAATGAATTACGAAAATGGTACTTCAGAGTGAATTATGGCCAAAAAATATCTGGCAGTCGTTTTGTTCACGGCGTTATTGACAGGCCCCGTTGAAACCACAACGGCGCTTGAATTATCACAATATAAAAAGCTCGATAAAGTCAGTCACATCGTTAACGACAGCGAAGTGACAGACAATCTCAGGAAAACGCTGGGAAATCATTACCAGACCTTTATTGATAACTTTGATGTCTTCGGTGAACCGCATACCACCACAGGTGGCGGATTGTTTGTTGAAGGCTGGTTAAAAGATCTCTATCAGGAGAATGCATCCGCGCTGGTCATCAATCCTGACGGCAAAATCTTTGCAGCCTGGGTGGTTCCGACGTCGGACGTTATTCATTACCAGTCATCTGACAATAGCACGGTTATTCATGCCGATATTCAGCAGTGGGCCGCCAGATTTAATGTGAAGCATTTTGCAACGTTCGGCCAATCAAAACTCGTGTTTGACGGGGAGTGGGCTGGCGAATTCAAGAAAGACTCGACGTTAACCCTGCGGTTAGCTGAATCAGACAACCGGATCACCGGCTCTTATTGCTATATCTCCCAGAGAGGAAACCGCATAGATTGCCCGGAAGATGATGAGCAAAATCTTAGCGGTACGATCGCTGGCAATCGTGCCAGCGTTGAGTTCAACTCATCGTTTGGCGGCGTAGGCGGACGGGCTGTTCTGGAAATAAAGGGGCGTGAAATGGAATGGCGTTTAGTTACTCCTCCTCAAAATGGAAATTACTATGCCCCGCTGCGATATACGTTACGTAAAGCCGCTTCGGTTCAAAACGCGGAAACCAGAAAACTGGACACCGATAAATTCGTTATTTCGCTTATAAACAAATGCGGCCATTTTGAGAGCAAATGTGACGGGATGGTTTATCTCGGCGTGCGCAAAAGCGATAACAGTACCATCTCCTTAAGGGGTAAAACGTTACACGACTCCGCAGGCAAAATAATCGGCTCAACGTATAAGAATGGCGAGATCGCTTATACCGTGACGTATGCACCTGTGAAATTGGTTGTCAGCAAAGGCAGCCATGTTTTAGTCGAACAGTCAGGTCAGTGGCTTAAATAAAACAGCCAGCCAAAAGGTCAGCATGGATTGGCCTCTTTTGTTTCTCTCAATATTAATCATCCCGAGTTCACTTATGAAATACACCCTCCAGGAAGGTTCATTTTCCCTTTTTCCTGCTGCCTGGCAGGATAACAGCATGAACATCATTCGCGATGACGAAAGCGGGCTGTCCGTGGTGGTCAGCCGCGGCGTGATTCCCGATGGCAGCGACTACGAACAAGAGTTTCACCGCCAGTGGGACGTGCTGCGTCCTCAGATGGGTGAGATTGCCCAGAGCGAGTTCCGGAGCGTAAAAGCCGGGCCAGACGGAAACATTAACGGACTGGAAGTTGAGACCACCTTTGACCGCAACGGGCAGCGCCTGTGGCAAAAACAGCTGGCCGTGCAGACGCCGGGCAAACCGGTATTGATGATTTTTACCCTCTCAGCGCTCAGAGCATTCACTGAAGAGGACGAGGTGCGCTGGAGCGCGCTTAAGCAGAGTCTGGCGCTAAACGACAACCGGAATGTGTAAGGCATGAGCGATAACAACGCGGCCCGTAAGGGCGACGAGATTATTCACTCCAGCATTTTTGCTGACATCACCAGCATTGTGGCGGAAGGTGCCGCCTATGCGGTGATCGGTGCGGCGGTAGGGCTGGCGGCTACGGCTGCGGCACCACTGCTCGGTGCCGGAGCCGCCGCAGCGGGCGTGGCGGCGATTGGGTCCAGCTGTCTGTTAAGCGGAATTATCGGTGGTGTGCTGGCGAACGTGGCGGGGATCACAGACGATATCAGCAATGCCGCGGAAGGGTTAGGTAATGCGCTTTTCCCGCCGTCGCCTGCGGGCAAAATCACCACCGGTTCTAACAACGTTCTGACTAACGCAATCCCTGCCGCGCGCGCGGCAGGCACGCTCACGCCCGCCGATACCCCGCCCCCTGAGCCGCAGTCGCCGGGCAGCTTTGCCGATTACGCGGGCATGCTGCTTTCCGCCGCCGGACAGTTTGGCAGCGAAATGTGGCAGCCGAGCGTGGCCTCTGCCGCTGCGGGAACTTCGCCGCTGGAAGAAGACAAGGTGGCGTGTGAAAAACACTCCGGGCCGCAGTATCTGTCGGAAGGCTCCAAAAGCGTCTTCATCAACGGCCAGCCTGCGGTGCGCGCGAAAGATCGCACCACCTGCGAAGGCACCGTTTCCGACGATGTCTCTCCTAACGTGATCATCGGCGGGGACACGCTCACGGTCCGCGATATCAAAAGCGGTAAAACGCCGGGTCTGGCGCTGGGGATGATTGCGCTCTCCCTGCTGCGCGGGCGTCCGGGCAAGATCCTGAAAAACATGCCCTGTGCGCTGGCGGCGGCAGGCGGTGGGATGCTGGCGGATATGGCGGTGAATGCCGTGTTTGGCTCCTCGCACCCGGTTCATGCTGCCACCGGCGTGAAGGTGCTGAATGACGACGACGAGCTCGACTTCTCGCTGCCGGGGCGCTTCCCGCTGCGCTGGCAGCGCAGCTATAACAGCCTGACCACCCGCGAAGGGCTGTTCGGTCTGGGCTGGGCTACAACTTTTGACAGCTATCTGACGCTGGAAGATAACAATGCGACCTGGTTCGATGAAACCGGGCGCGAGCTGAGCTTCGAGCTGCCGCCTGTCGACCGCGCGTTTTACAGCATCAGCGAAGGCATCATTATCCGCCGCAACGAGAGCGGCGACGTGGCGATTGCCGACGACGACGGCGCGGTGTGGCGTCTGTACAAACCGACCCGCGCGAATCCTTCTATCCTGCGTCTGGCCTCCCTCAGCGATGAATACGGCAACGCGCTGCTGACGGCGTGGGACGAGCACGGCAGGCTGGTTGGTCTTCACGACGAGCCGCGGGCTATCGACGTCACCCTGCGCTATGAGGATGAACGTTTCCCGCAGCGGGTTACCGCAGCCAGCCATTTCGACGGCAACCAAACCTGGCCGCTGATGCAGTGGGGCTACGATGCGCGCGGCCAGCTGGCGAGCGCGACGGATGCCTCCGGCGTGGTGACGCGTGAATACCGTTACAACGACCACGGCCTGATGGTCTGGCACCGCTTGCCGGGGGGGCTGGAGAGCGAATACCGCTGGAAACAATTCGATCACTGGCGCGTGGTGGAAAACCGCACCAGCACCGGCGATGGCTGCCGCTTTAGCTACGATTTAGACGCGGGGCTGACGACCGTCGAGCACTACGACGGCCAGACGCGACGCCACTACTGGAACGCGCAGAATCTGATTGTGCGCTACGTCGACGAGCGCGGTGAAAACTGGCGCTACGAGTGGGACGATAACGAGCTTTTGACGCGTCGCATCGATCCGCTCGGCAATGCCGTCACCTTCGTCTACGACGAAATGGGCAACCGGGTTCAGGAGACCGACGCCGACGGCAATACCCGCACCACCACCTGGCTGGAGCACCGCGCGCTTCCCTCGGCCATTATCGAAGCCGACGGCAGCGCCACCCGCTTCTGGTACGACGAACACCACGGACTGAAGCGTGTGCTGGATCCGATGGGGCAGACGACGCAGCTGCGCCGGGACGAGTTCGGCCAGGTCGTTGAAGAGGTCGATGCCGCCGGCAACAGCCGCTATCAGGAGTACAACGAGGCCGGGCAGATTGTCCGTTCGACGGACTGTTCCGGGCGTATTACCCGCTATCGCTATCACCCGCTGGGCTGGCTGGTGGCAGAGATTAGCGCCGACGGTGAAGAGACGCGCTACCGCTACGACGCCGCAGGGCGCCCGGTGCAGCTCGATCGTCCGGAAGGCTGGACGGAGTCGCTCAAATGGAACGAACGTGGCCTGCCGGTGAGGCACGCGGGCGCCGACGGGAAAGAAAGTGAGTTCAGATACGATGAGGCGGGGCGCTTAACCGCCACCCGTAATACGCAGGGCGAAGAGGTCCGTCGCCGCTGGGACAGCCGTGGGCGTCTGATTGCCCTGGAAAACGAGAACGGCGAAGAGTACCAGTTCCGCTGGGGCGCTGACTCGCTGCTGCTGGAAGAGGTAGGGCTTGATGGCGTGGCCTCGCAGTATCGCTATGACGCCTGCGGACGCACGATAGCGCGCACGTATGCCGCCGGCCATCCGGAGGCCATCACCCACGCCTTCACCTGGAGCGCGAGCGGCCAGCTGGTCGCCCGCACCACGCCAGAAGGGCAGACCCGCTACCACTACACGCCGTCCGGGCTGTTAAGCCGCATTGGGCTGCATCCGGCGCTTTCAGCCGACGCATGGACCACCGAGGCGGAGCAGGAGCTCGCCTTTGAGTATGACGCGCTCGGCCGCGTGACGAGCGAAGCGGGCGAGCATGGTGAGCTGGCGTGGGGATATGATGCGCTGGGCAACCGCACTTCCGTCACGCTGCCCGATGGCCGCGAGCTGAAACAGTTCTACTACGGCAGCGGGCATCTGCTCAGCATTGCCCTCGATAAGCTGTCGGTCTCCGACTTTACCCGCGACGAGCTTCACCGTGAAACCAGCCGCACGCAGGGGCTGCTGACCACCCGCAGCGAATACGATCGTCTTGGCCGACTGCATCGCCGGGACGTCTTTACCGGCAATGCCCAGCGCCCGTCGCCGCGCCGCTGGTCCCGCCGCTGGGATTACGACTATCGCAATAACCTGGTGAGGGAAGAGCGGGACGATAACCCGTTCAGCTGGTACCGCTGGCAGTACGACAGCGCCGGGCGTCTGCTGGTTCAGGACGGCACGCTGCCCGGCCAGGAGCAGTGGCGCTGGGATGCGGCGGGTAACCCCCTCGAAGGCTCTGCTGAGAAGGTCACGCATAACCGCCTGACGCAACTGAACGGCATTCGCTGGCGCTATGACGTCCACGGACGCACCGTGGAGAAAGATAACGGCCAGACCCGCTGGCACTATCGCTACGACGGCGAGCACCGTCTGACGGAGGTGATCAGCCAGCCGCGGGACCGCAACAGGCCGCAGACGCAGGTCAGCTTCCGCTACGATCCGCTCGGGCGACGCATCAGCAAAACGCGCCGCCAGATGCTGGGCGGCCAGCCAACCGGTAAGCCTGTCACCACGCGGTTTGTCTGGGAAGGGTTCCGCCTGCTGCAGGAAGTTCACGGGGATGTGCCGCTGACCTACGTCTACAGCGATCAGGACAGCTACGATCCGCTGGCGCGTATTGACGGGGTTGATGCCCCGGAAATATTCTGGTTCCACTGTCAGCCGAACGGCACGCCGGAGCGGATGACGGATAGCGAAGGGCAGGTGCGCTGGGAAGGGGTCAACAGCGCCTGGGGCAAGCTGCTGCGGGAAAGCGAGACGCAGGTATCAGGATATTCTCAGAACCTGCGCATGCAGGGGCAATACCTGGACCGTGAGACAGGGCTGCACTACAATCTGTTCCGGTATTACGACCCGGATTGCGGAAGGTTTACGCAGCAGGACCCGATAGGGCTGGCGGGGGGGATAAACCTTTACCAGTATGCGCCGAATGCGCTGGGGTGGGTGGATCCGTGGGGGTTGTCGTGCAGAAATAGCTGGAATGATTTCCAGAGCAAAACTCGAGGTGCTTTTGCAACAAGAGGTCATGCTGCACGGGCCTACCGAGCTACTCATGGAATTTCAAAGCCAGATTTCCCTAATCCGGCAACATACCTCGATGCAGGAAAAATTAGTAGGCATTTAGAACTATTCAAGGGAGGGGTTACTAAGTTCGTTTGGGGTATTAATCCTGAATTTAGTCATTTAGGTCCTCCAGGAGGCCACTTTGTTATGCCAAGGACCGTTGCTGATGACTTAATTAGACGTTCGGGTGGGAACATTCCAAAGCTTGAAAGATTGTTAGGGTTAAATGCAGGTGATCTCGGAGACGCTCCTTTAAGAGTTGATATTAATAATCCGACAGGTTTAAGAATGCCAACAGGAAATGAACGAGGAGCAAATGAATTTTGGTTGCCGGGAGGATATACTTCAGGTGGTATTCCAGAGGCGGCCATAGATCCTACTCCGCTAAATCAATTAAAGATCACACAGTTGAAAAATTAAAAAAAGGAGACGCAATGGATAAAATAATATTTAATAATTATGGGGTAATCCTTATCGAAAGAGAAGGGCGTTTTTTTATTAGGTTTTATTCAGGGGGGATAGTTATGAAAGAAGAGGAAGAAGAATTGAGCATTGATGAGGCCAAAAAAGTTCAAATGAGTGAAAAGGATGCTTATGAGGTTTTAATAGCCATTGAAAAAAAGAAAAGCTAAAATATTGGCCTCTTTTTTAATAATTACCTGTCGAACAGTAATAAGGATGGTTTTTTACTACAAACCAAAATAAGTCGCTCAATGAGGTTCTTTGTAAAAGTTAACTTTAGCCAATTATAATAGAGAACTAAAAACACGCATGGGGGGCGTTTTTTGTTCAAAACGATCAAAAGTTAAATAAAAAATTATCTCATAGAAATCTGTTAGAAGTAATTTTCCCCTTCCACAACCATCTTGTCCGCTACTTCGTGCCTTGCTTATCCTTGTCGGCGTGGAGTCCTTATACATTATAGCTTGAGCACGTATAAGCCCTTGCTCTAGGCGCACGCAGGGGGGCTGTCTACCCGCAGCGAATATGACCGTCTTGGCCGCCTGCATCGCCGGGATATAGTTACCGGTAATTCTTAGTGCTCTTGGTTGCACCGCTGGGATACTACCGGTAACCCGCTTGAAGGCTCTGCTGAGAAGGTCACGCACAACCGCCTGACGCAGCTGAACGGCATTCGCTGGCAGTATGACATACACGGCCGTACCGTGGAGAAGGATAACGGCCAGACCCGCTGGCACTACCGCTACGACGGCGAACATCGCCTGACTGAAGTCATCAGCCAGCTGCAGGATCGCAACAAGCCGCAGACGCAGGTCAGCTTCCGCTACGATCCGCTCGGCCGGCGCATCAGCAAAACGCACCAGCAGATGCTGGGCGGTCAGCCAACCGGCAAGCCGGTTTGTCTGGGAAGGGTTCCGCCTGCTGCTGGAAGTGCACGGAGATGTGCCGTTGACCTACGTCTACAGCGATCAGGACAGCTACGATCCGCTGGCGCGTGTTGACGGCGTTGATGCCCCGGAGATTTTCTGGTTCCACTGCCAGCCGAACGGCACGCCGGAGCGAATTCTGCTCACCATGTTATACCCGTTGAGGTGTGGAAATAGGACCAATCATTCTTCAATAATGTTGGCATCGGAAAAGACATGAACTCTGCGTTTAATGGTATTCATGTTCCAGGTAGCGCATCAGCGATGAAACAAGATGCAGGGAAAGGTATGGATGTTTTCCATAGCAGTAATCATCATAACTATAGTGACATTGTCCGTCAGCGCATTGCTCGTGTTGAGCAGCGATATAATTCTGGAAGATTGGATGCTAAAGGGGCAGGGATAGCTATAAGGCGGATCCAGATTGATATGAAGAATAAAGTTTGGATGGGTCATGTTCCCACAACAAAATGCAGGAGAATGAATTAATGTCCTATTATGTGATCATGAATGACTTTGATTCACCACTCATGCCAAGAAATTTACAGGGCATGGTTGATGAAAGAATACAGATCGATGAAAACTGGGAAATAGAAGGATCTGCATTTTCCTTTCCTTATCGAATAACAGACGATGCATGTCCAGACCGTATTTATTTGTTGTGCAATAGAAATGTTGGGGCTTTGAAATTTGACTATTATAAAAAAGACTTTGGACACCTGATGGATTAGTCTTTATTTTCAATTCTTGAAAATCATAAGCATAATGTTTTTTTGACCGAGATATAACACCAGTTTCGATTGGGAATGGTCAAGCTCTTCGGGATGATTTTAAATATGTATATTTTCCTAGCGGGGATGTTATAGATGAAGAAAAATCTATTCTCGAAGAAGATAAATTCGGAGGCATCATACCTTTTAAAATTGAATTCAAGGATGATGCGCTGGAATATGATATACTTTCGTTGAACGACACATTGTTAAGTGGTTTTATCATTGTTAAACAAGAGGTGAAGGAATTTATAGAAAGTAAAGGCTTCCGGGGGGTGAAACTTGTTCCACTGGAAAATGCTTTAAACGTTTTCTGTGAAGATTATTTCTACGAAATAGACTCCAATCGTAAAAGAAAGGGCAATAAACTACCTTAATATTGAATGGTGTCGTGCCATTATTGATTCTTTGTTTTTCTTTTCTAATGGCGCGAAGAAGTTCTTTGGATTATGGGTACATTATTCGACTATGGATCACAGTAATTTTAAGAGTAGCCAATAATGTTAATTCTTAAAGAGGAATAATGCATATAAAAAATACTATCCAGGACTTTATTAACAAATTCAAAATGAATGATTTAAATATGGGAGAGATAG
>NZ_JADBQN010000054.1:32216-32373 GCF_014895915.1 Enterobacter cloacae complex sp. P13B | reverse complement strand
GCTGACTTTTGCCGTGCTGTTGTCAGCCGTGAACGTCACCTGGCCAGACTTCGCCTGCGTCCAGTTATCGCCGGTGGTGGCCTCCACCCGGAACTCCCCGGCCTTCAGGCTGGTCTGGCTGACGGTGACGGTGCCGTCCTTCTCCGTCGTTGCCGTT
>NZ_JADBQN010000054.1:19025-32028 GCF_014895915.1 Enterobacter cloacae complex sp. P13B | reverse complement strand
AGCGCGCTGACTTTTGCCGTTGCAACATCAGCCACCAGGGGAATTTTTACCGTCACAGGGTTGCCGCCTTCTACGGTAGCGGTTACCTCCCAGTCTGTCCCCACCAGCGTTGGAGCTGTCAGCGTAATACTTGCTTCGCCCCGATCATTGGTATGGCTCAGCTGGTCTGTCGGATGACCGTTGCTTTGCCAGGCGATATCAACACTCGTTTTAAAGTCTTCGCCATCCTGATCGGTGAGTTTCACCGTAAATGGCTGGGCTGCGCCCACCATTACGTGCTCAGGAGGCTGAATGAAGGTCAGTCTGTTGGCTTTGGCAAAATTGACGTTCAGTTTCATATAGCTGTGTCTGCCATTATCTTCAGTAACGTTGCCGCTATAGCCTGCTACCAGCGGGGAGAGCGAGGCCGTGATCTGATCCTGACCGCTGCTCATAATCTCTTCCACACTCACCGACGTTTGGCCTTTAGGGTCGGTGTGCGTTACGTGTTGTGACAAATGACCCAACGCATTCTGGCTTGTCCAGTAAACCGTCAGCCCTTCCACCGCCTCCTCTTTAGCGTTTTTTACTTCGGTGAGTAGTTGCAGAGCGCCATTGCTCTGAACATAAAACTTCACACTGCCGTCCGGGCGGACTTCGCCCGGCGTCATCAAGCCAATATGCAGTGCGCCTAGCTTCGCGCTACCCTTAACCGTTGCCGAGCCACTGTTACCCGTGATCCCTTTTTTGTTAACCGGGGTGACTTCGAAGATCACGGAGCGGGCCATGTCGCGCGTTTGTACTTCATACGTGGCACTCCCTTCCTTGAGCAGTTCGCCTGAATCTGCGTCATACCAACGCATCCGGGTTTGCTCTGGGTCTTCATCCTCCCCTTCATTGCTTTTATAGAGATAACTCCCCTCCAGGATCTGGCCCGGGGACATGTCCCCCTTAATGGCAACGCTCTCTACGGAAGGGGCAAAATCGCCCGGCGTCACGGTCAGGTGATAGCTGGCGGAACTTAATACGTGCTCCGGATCAACAGGTGACGTTTCCGTCGCGGTGATGGTGACATCGCCCCGATGCGTTGGGTTCACCAGACCGCTGCCCGGCTCCACGGTCGCGATCGCCGTGCTGGAGGAGGTGTAGCGAATGACGCCCCCCTGCCCACCTTTCACCGCGTGCAGCAAAGGCACGCCAGCCTGCGTGGTTTTTTCCGTCGGGCTGAAATAGAGACGTCTGTCTTTTTCTTCCTGCTTATAGGCGAGAACGATGTTGTTATTACGGGTAACGAACTCCGTGCGGGACTGCATGAGCGATGGCAAAGCCGCCGCATTTTCACTTGCCAGCATCTCGGAAAGTTTTCGGCCAAACTCCCAGTGGAAATTCAGACCCACAGAGAAGTTATCCCGCTGCCCGCTAATCATACTCTGCTCCGCGCTGACCCCTACCAGCGGCACAGGTTGCCACTTAAGCCCGAGGTTAAGCCCGTGAGGATTGTGGCTGGCTTCGCTGCGGCTGCCGTTAACGTCCACTTTGTCGCCATACCACTGGAACCAGCCCAATTTAAGCGCGACGTGCTGTGAAAGGGCCGTCTCCAGATTGAGATCCCAGCCGCGGGCGGCACGTTCATACAGTTCATAGCGGTCGGGATCGTCATTAAACATGCTGTCGTCAGAATGACGCCAGCCGCTCAGGGGCAGGTAGTAGTTCGCGGACGCACGAATCCCATCGCTCCACAGCTCGGCGCCTGCCCCCATTCGGTTATGGTGGCGCGTGACATCCTGATCGAAAAAGAGGTTTCCACCCGCCATCAGATGCGGGTTAAAGGTATGTCGCCAGCCCAGGCCAACGTTAAGGATATCGCGCTCGTTCCAGCGGTGTGCGCTCATCTGAGTGAACAGAATGTCGTGTTGCCAGATTTTAACCGGCCACAGATAGTCCAGCCCGAAATCGCGGCTATCGCTCCCGCCAATACCGACATCTGCCGTAACGCGGGCTTTCCCGCCGATATTGTTTAACCACGCTTCCACTTCCTGGGTTAACGCGGCATTCACCTCGCTATTTGCCGCACCGCGCAGGGCATCACCCGCGCCGTTTTGTTGGGCGCTTCCCCACATGCCGGCCATTTTATCCCGCAGGGGCTGATTGCTTTCGCTTTCAATGGTTGCGTGAGTTTCAGTTTGCGCCCGCGCGACGGGGGGAACCGTGAGCAAAAAGATGGAAAATAAATAATGTAAAAGGATTATCCACACGGATAATTTTTGACGTAAAGAACAGTACGAAACACTGGGCATTGTGACGCATCCCTAATTAATTAAACTCCCTGGTTAGCGATATTAAGATCCAGATAATTCCTAAACTCCATACAGTAATCAGGAGATGATCATGAGATTTTCCGTCCCTCATTAAATTCAATGCTTAGGCGTTGATGTTTAACAACTCTTTCAGCCTGCTTCATAAATTTCTCAGCCCAATTTCAGCCGTATATTTTCCGGAGCAGGTAATTCTTAACATGGAACAGACACCTCGCAATTTTATTGCTGACCGTCTTCTTATGCAGGTTTTCCCCTAATGGCAGGATGATCCCAGCAATACTCTGGATGTCATTTAATAAGGAAGATCGTTGACATGAATAAAACTGGACTGGCCCTGCTTATTTGTGCACTATTGAGTGCCCCCGCTTTTGCGCAAAATTCCGTCACGCACGAGCAAGCCTGGGAAGGCACTTCGTATCTCTCCGTTATCGTGAAATTAAAACCCGGTACAACGCTTAATAAGTCTTCACCCTTTTCATTACGCGACAGTACCCTCGCCGTGAGTCCGTTATTTACGGCAAATCATTTGCGCAGCAGTGAATTAAGCGAGATGTATGCGCTTAATGAACGCTACGGCTTTAACCGTTATTTACGTATAGCCCTGCCAGCCGATAAGCAACATGACGCGGCATATATCAATGACGTAATTAATGAACTGGCGGCGCGACAAGATATTGAGCTGGCTTACCCGGAATCCATGCCGGTGTCGCTGGAAAAGGGGGTCACTGTTCCCGACCTGCCGCCCTATTCCGGGCTGAGCTATGCCCTGAACAGTACCAGCCAGGCCACCGTCCCGGATTTTCGTGGATTGCAGGATTACACTAAATCGCCAGATGAAAAACGGCCCGGCTACTATATGGGTGGCGTTAATCGCGACAGCGTAAGTCAGTATTCAGGGCACGATGGTAGCGGCATTTCGCTGGTCTCAATGGAAAACAACGCATGGAATACCAGCCATGTGAATTTGCCGCCGATCGATTTCCATGAAGGTGATAAGCGCTATACGCCAGGCGAAGATCACGACACCAGCTCCGTCGGGATTATGGCGGCGAAAGATATCAATGCGGGCATCAAAGGCCTGACGTGGAACGCCCGTATGGGATACGTCAAATGGCAGGCCAATAATCTCTACAATATGATCCCCAGACTCCAGGCAGGAGATGTGGTGCAAATTGGTATGCAGACCGGCGGAGGAGATGTGACAGGTTGCACCTCCTCTTGCTATGTCCCCCAGGAAAACGCTCCAGCCTATTATGACGTGATAAAAGCGTTGACGGATAAGGGCGTGCACGTGATTCAGGCGGCAGGCAATGGCAATATCAACCTCGATCACGCCGGATTTAATGGAAAATTTGACGTTAAAAAGCGGGATTCCGGCGCGATCATTGCGGGCGCGTTTTGTGCAAACAATGGCAAAAAAGCCTCTTTCAGCACCTATGGCTCACGTGTGACCAGCGCCAGCTGGGGCTGCTGGGATGTGGTTACTACGGGTTACGGCGGTTTGCATAGCATAAAAAATGCGGAATACACCTCAAGTTTCTCCGGCACGTCCTCCGCGAATCCGATTATCGCAGGCGTGGTCGCCAGCCTGTCGGCCATTGCAAAAGCGCACAATATCACCGTCACGCCTCAACAGATGCGCTCCATTCTCCAGGAAACCGGTACACCTTTAGCTGCGGGGGATTCAGCGAAAGTAGGTACTCACCCCAATATGGCAAAAGCGGTAGCCAGGATTCTGGAACTCAAAGAGGAAGAGCAGGAGGAGGTAAAGGCAGTGCCGGGAGAAAGCTTTACCGTTACCGGCACGACCGATTCTTCCCGTGCGTACCAGTTAGACGGGAGCGCCAGCAAGAATGCCGTCTCCTGGAAATGGACTATCGACAAAAACAGTACTGGCACATTCTGGCTACAGGAGAAACATGCCGGAGGCTGGGTACGTGAAGTTTCAGGGCCTACCGCCCGGGCACTCATTCCTGCCAATACAGACGGAGAAGCAACCTACTGGTTAACCGTCACGGGCAAAGACGGAAGCGTGAGCGCTGAGAAGATCACCGTAACGGTGAAAAAACCACAGTTACCTGATATTCCTGATGACAGCGCAGAAGCGTATAACCCGCGGATCGCCTACCCGGTGAAATGTACCCGCGTATCGCATAACGGCAAAATCTGGCTGAATCAGTGGTATGTCAACGCAGGACAAGAAGAGCCAGGAAGCGGCGGTGAGTGGGGGGCATGGCGAACGTCGGATGCAGCTAATAATAGCTGCCCTTAAAAACCCTTTTGGTTAACATAATAGTAAAGCCTGGATATAAGCCAGGCTTTATTTTATTAATTCAACACTCAGGAAAACCGTAAAAACGTCATTTCTTAAACTCCGTACTCGCTCAGATTTTATTAATACGCGTCAAGGACTGAAATTGGCAGTACTATTTCATACTCTGTCGCGCTCCGCCCTCTTTACAGCACGAACGGTCGCTCTTCTCTGCCGAAACTCCCGGACTCTTAATTGCTCAGAGAAGTCTCTTATTCAAGCCGGTTGTCTCCTCCCGTTACTATTTGTCCCTGTTATCACACGGTAATAACGCCTTTTTACCTGCGCCGCAGGTGAGATTAACTTTTCGTTATTGTTCAGTAATAAATAAGGGAACTTATGAAATTAACAGGATCTGCTTTTGTCCTTGCCGCTTTACTGGCAGGGGCGGGCGTCAGCGTTTCAGCTAACGCCGCCACGACCTCGCCAGCAGCAAACTGCGAACAGGGTCACCAGAACTGCATGAAAGAACTAGGCACGCTGGAACGCGCCGTCAACGGTGTGAAAGTGAAGGTCGTTGAAGGGCAAACGATTCGTGCGCGCTTCTTTAACGACGGAACCGAACTGCCAAATCTGGAAACGCGCGTCACCATTCTTGCTGGCGAAGAGGCCCACTGGTCCTACGCCCTCGCCCAGGCTATCAATCAGCAGCACCCCGAACTGCGTGCCGGTTTCAGGCACAGCAACGGCGAGATTACACCCGATGAGTCAGAGCCAAATAAGGTGTATGCCAAACAGAACAACCCTCTCAGTCACGTAGAAGTGTCCTTCAATTAATTCAGGGAAGATTATTTTGAAACTACTCAAGATGAATAATATTACGTCGGCGTTAGCCGTGGCATTGATTGGTATGTATTCCACGGGCGCACTGGCGCATGGCTATGTTTTTGAACCAAAATCCCGTTCGGTGATTCACTTCCCGCCGATGAACGATAAAGGTGAGCATAGTAACGTCTGGCCTGCTGACGCCGTGGAAGCGCCGAAGCTCCCGGCTGGCAACGATATGAGCCCAACCCCGATCGCCAACGAACAGCTATTCCAGTTCCCGCCGGATGGAAAACTGGCAAGCGGTGGTTCAACGGCAACTCCCGCCTTCAGCAAGCTTGATGACGAAAAGCAGAATACCTACAACAACCCGATGTCTGCGGGTCCGCACCAGTTTAAATGGCATTTACCGGCTAAGCACCGCACCACCTATTTTACCTACTACATCACTAAGCCGGACTGGCAGTCTGTTCCGGGTGCGGATTCGCGCCTGACCAGGGCGATGTTTGAAGATAAGCCATTCTGCCATAAGGTTTATACCTATGCGCCAGGCAACCCGTCGGCCGATATTTCTCTCCCGACAGGCTTCGAAACCCACACCTGCGACGTACCGGAGCGTGAAGGTAAGCAGAAAATTTATGCCGTCTGGCGCGTGCGCGATACCGATAACGCATTTTATCAGATGATTGACGTCGATTTTGGCGGTGAAGTCATTACCAAACCGGTAGCCAACGTCACGCCATCCAGTCATAACCTGTCAACCAGCACGCTGTCGCTGGACGGTAGCGCCTCAACGGGGAAAGAGCTGAAGTACAGCTGGGCCGTCACCAGCAATGCCGATAAGGTCATTCTGGAAAACAGCACCAGTGCTAAAGCCAGCATTCGCCTGAAGGCTAAACCTGAGAGCGATTTTACCGTCAACGTGAAGCTGACCGTCACCAATGATAAAAACGTGAGTGATTCAAAAACCGTCACCCTGAATGCCAAAGCTGAGGCGGATAGCACGGCACCGGAGGCGAAGGCAGGCAGTGACTTCACCGTTCACAGCAACAGTGAATCACGTGGTTATGACCTTAACGGTTCCGCAAGCGTCAATGCTGAAAAATACCAATGGACTATCGTTTCAGGGCAGGACATTGGTGCATTGCAGGTTGCTAACGGTGGCGAATGGGTTTCAACCGTCCACGCGGCAAAAGCCCGTGCGCTGATTAAACCCGGCAAAATCGGTAAAGTGACCTATCGCCTGACGGTGACGGCCAAAAATGGCAAAACCAGCACCGACGATATCACCGTGACCGTGAAGGAAGCGCAGCAGGCTTCTGATGTGCAGATCAATACGGGCAACAACCAGGACACCATCGTTGGCAGTGACGTTATTGCTGCCGCCGTCGTGTCCAAAAACAATGACTCGTTAAAAGGGGCAAAAATTGAATGGTCCGCACTGAATCACGCCGATAAGATTCAGATCTCGTCACCAAATAACTTCAGCACCAACCTCAAGGGTAAACATCCGTATACCGACAATGTGGACGTGACGCTGCAGGTGAAAGTGACGGCGCCTGACACCGGTAAAGTCTCTACGGCAACGAAGGTGATCAAGCTGCGCCCGGCGCAAACCGATGTAAAAGCCTGGGATCACAGCAAGACTTACAAGACACCTTGTGAAAAAGTGAGCTATGAGGGCAACATCTGGCTGAACAGCTGGGAAACCCGAGGCGTTAAGCCGGGTTCCGATGGCGAGTGGGGCGTCTGGAAAAAAGAAGGTGCTGCCAACATGCCTAAAGAGTGCAAATAATACTGTGAGTTAACTCTGGCCGGGTCTTCACTGACCCGCGCCTCACATTATCATTCCCTGCCTACACTTTCGTTATCATTTTTGCGCCGGAAATCGCCCCTTCGTTCCGGCGCTTTTTTATCGGTATAAGATCACCCACCCTATCGCGGCAATAATCGGATACGGGCCGAAAGGAAACGGTTGACCGGGCTTGATCCGCAACAGAATCAGCGCCGCGATCAGCGCCAGCAGGGTCGAGGCAACAAAAACATCCAGCAGCGCCAGCGGGCCAAGCCACGCCCCGATCGCCGCCAGCAGTTTCATATCCCCCATCCCCATCCCTTCATGGCCGCGCAATAAACGGAACAGCAAAGAGAGCGTCCAGGGCACGCCAAATCCCAGCAGAGCGGCGATTAATGCCTGCGTTGGCTCCACCCGGCTATAGCCGCTGACGGCAAACGCCAGCGACATCACCAGCAGCGGGAGCGTCAGACGGTCGGGCAGGAGCATGGTGCGCAGGTCAATAAACAGCAGCGGCAGCAAAAACGTCACCGCCAGCAGGTCGAACAGGCTCTGCGGCGTGACGCCCTGCTGCCAGATAATCACCCCGTACAGCAGTGCCATAAGCCCTTCAACCAGCGGATAGCGCCACGATATCGCCTGACCACAGCTGGCGCAGCGCCCGCGCAGCAGCAGCCAGCCCATCAGAGGAACATTGTGGCGAAATTTAATGGGGTGTTTACAGCGTGGGCAATGGGAAGCAGGCCACGATAAAGAGAGTGCTTCACCGTGGAGAATCAAGGGGAGCCGATAAATGATGACATTGCAAAAACTGCCGATAATGGCGCCCAGAAAAACGCTAAAAACGAGTATTACACTCTCAACCATGGTTCCACACTCTGAGGGACATGCAATCTCCGATAATAGCAGAGACTACTCGTTATATTTAGGCAGCCTGTTTGCACGTAAAGTACAAAAGTCTCCGCGCAAGTTCGCCCATTCAATATTCAGATGCGCTTTTGCATATTGTGCCGCTTCTTTCCACAATAATGCCGCGATATGCCACTCCTTTCCCTGTTCATGTTCTGCCGCTCGTGAAGAAAGTGAAAACCACAGGGTAGCAGGATCGCGTTTGTCGCTTTGCCAGTCCATCGTTAAGCCCTTTAGAAAAAATCCCAGCGTATCAATAGCGACGATAAAATAATTGAGCTTAAAATGATAAATACCTGAATAACGCTGAATGCCTCAGTGGGAGAACAACGCTGATTACCAATATTATCCGCTGGCTGGCCTTTTCGGGTCTCTATATCCTGCTGGCATTGCTGAGCTTTCATACGCGGGATAGCTGGAGCCTCTCCACCACGCTCTGGCTCCCGGCGCCGCTGCTTTTCGCCGCGTTATGGCTGACGGCCCCGCGAGAGTGGCCGCTGTGGCTGGCTACCGCGGGCTTGCTGCATGTGTTTGCTGGCGTCTGGATAGGCCGCCCGCTCACGCTGGCGTGCCTGTTCGCCCTCTTCGACGTCGCGATATTTCCGCTGTGCGTCGCCGTCTTTCGTCTGAATGCGCAACTGCCTGCGCTGCGTTTTGCGCGCAGGCCGATTATTGGTGAACTGATCTACCCCCTGCAGTTAATCTTCAGCATTTTTTGCGGCAGCCTGCTGCTTAATCTGGCGCTGTTACTCTCAGGGTATCCGATTGCGCCTCTGCATTTTTTTTCCTGGGTGCTGGCGGCATTAACCGGCATTCTCGCCATTCTGCCGCTGCTGCGTGAGAGCAAAATGCCGTCGCACCCGCGGTTTAACGGGCGGGAAGCGTTGCTCCTTGCCGCGAATACCCTGGTGCTGGTGACTGGGTACTTTTTCCTGCCACCGCTCTGGCAGGGGCTAAACCTGCTGCTGGTGCAAACGACGGTGGTTTTACTGAGCGTGTTTGCGCTCTCAGGACGCGGCGTTGGCGCTCTGCTGCTTATTCAATACCTGATTGTGGTGCTGGCGACCCAGCAGCGGGAAGGGATTTTTTACACGCTAACGCCCGATCTCATCCCCGCAATCTGGCAGGCGCAGTGGTACCTGGTATTTTCGGCGATTTTTGCCAACTGTTTATATCAGTACCGCCGCTGGATCCAACAGCAACAGGCGCTCGCGGCCAGCACCAGTGCCATCATTATTCGCCTGTCGCAGACGGGTTCTTGCGTCGTGTTTCGCCTCTCGATGCCAGAGGAGGAGATCCACTGGCAAGGCAGTACGGAAGCGCTGTTCCCTGATGAGGAAAAGACGCTGAGCACCCTGACGCTACTGGACGCACACTGCGATACGCCGTTCCTGCCCGGTTTTCGCGCCTGGTACTCACAGCAACGTGAAAGCAGCTTTGCCCGGGAAGTTGTTCTGCAAACGCTGCACGGAAGGCAGATGCGCGGGATGGTGCTGTTTCACAGGATTGGCAACACCGCGCATCTGATGGGGGGAGTGAGCCTCTTTCTCACAGCATCCGCTGCAGAATCTCCCGCTGCCCGCTAAAGGTGTATTTCAACACCGCCGCGACATGCCCAAGCAGAATCACACCCAGCAGAATGCAGCTATAGCGATGCACCTGGAAGAAAAACGCATTCACTTCGGCGATGGCAATCGGGCGGGAAACCGGCACCAGACCAAACAGGTTGTAGTCTTTTTGCAGCATCAGAAAACCGCTAACCAGCACCACCATAATGGTCAGATAAAACAGCTCATGAATAAATACCACCAGCTGTTTTTTACGTCCGGCTACCGTTGCCGGATAGGGCACCGAAGGGCGGAAGAAACGCCAGACGAAACGCACCATCATGATGGGCGTGGCGATGGTACCCAGCGACATATTCAGCACGGAGAAAAAGGTAAACCAGCGGGTTCCTTCCAGCGCGTGCAGAATATAGCCCATGCACATCGCGTAGATAATGACGGCTGCGACCACCCAGTGCAGAAGGCGAGAAAACCGATCGTAACGTTTGGCAATAACCAGAGAAGTTTGCATAGTCGTTGTCCTGTAAAACAAACAGCACGGCTCCCTGCGAAGCCATGCTGTTTAAAAAAGAGGTTATTCAGCTACCCACAAGTTGCGGGCCCGATCCGGCGACCAATGGCTGGCACCTGTATGGCCAATCTGACAGCGATAAACGTTGCCCTCATAGAGCACTTTATCCCCTACGGCATAGAGTTTGCCCGGCGTGAATGGGGTAACGTCGCCGCCCTGGCCGCCCTCTTCGCCTCCGCCATCGTCATTATCGGGCACGGTAACGTTGACCGGCTGGCTCGGCGTGGCGAAGTTGTTGGCTGCATCATAGGCGATGACCGTATAGCGATAGCTCATGCCTGGCTGGGTTTGGCTGTCGGTAAAGTTGAGTTCATGGGTATCACCGAT
Organism: Enterobacter cloacae complex sp. P13B; assembly: GCF_014895915.1. Classification (NCBI taxonomy): domain Bacteria; kingdom Pseudomonadati; phylum Pseudomonadota; class Gammaproteobacteria; order Enterobacterales; family Enterobacteriaceae; genus Enterobacter; species Enterobacter cloacae complex sp. P13B. The sequence continues at coordinate 21,488 of NZ_JADBQN010000054.1, read as the reverse complement.
CTTTTCCAGACCGCGCCAGATGGCATACCCCGCCACGCCAGTATTATCCTTAGCTGGCAGCCAGCTGAGCGAAACATCCTGCCCCTTCAGCGTGGCCTGCACGCCCTGCACCTGTGTTGGCGCCTGAGTATCCGTTTCGTCGCCCCCATCCGGCAGACTGCCGTCAAGGATGCTCTGGTAGCGGTTCAGAAATTCATAGCCGTAACGTTGACCATTTTTAGTGTTGCCATTGTCCCAGTTCACTGACCAGGTCATGAGCCCTTTTACCGCTTCATTTTTCGCTTCCAGTCGCGAAAGTGCGTTAAAGACACTCTGCGCGTCTCGTACATAGCCGGTTCCTGCCGCATCCGGGTTGGCCGGAAGACCAATCACCAGCTTGTTCGCCGGGATCTTCACATAACCACGCGTCCCGTTTGCCAGGCTGTCGGTGAGATAGTAAAGGAAAAGCTCTTTTTGACGGTCGCTATAGCCCTTCCCCCATTCCTGCGGCAGCCACCATTCACCGACTTCGTCCTTCTCCTCCTGCGTCATCATATTCACGCCGTCGCCCGCCTGGTTGTAATACTGTGGAGCGATAAAGTCATACACGCCCTCAAGATTTTGCAGGTAGGCTTTGTAGTTCACCCCGCGATCGGACTGAAGATAAGGGAACTCTGGCGCCATGCTGATGATGAAGTGTTTGCCCTGCTGCTGATAATGGTCGCGCACCATTTTCAGCGCTGCCGGGATCACCGTACTGTTGTCAGCAGCGCTAATGGCCGTCTGCTCCAGATCGATATCAAGACCATCAAAACCATAGCGATCGGTCAGGCGAATAATCTCCGCCGCAAACGCCTCAGTCTGGTCTTTGTTCAGTGCAATGTGCGCGTCAGCGCCGCCCAGTGAAATCAACACCGCGCGCCCCTGCTCGTTCAGCTCTGCAACCTGAGCGCGGAACTCCTCATCGCTCGCGTTGTAGGGTTTGAAGGTGGGGATATTCCCGCTCTGCCCATCCATAACTTTCATGAAGGAGACGTTGACGACGTTGTAGCCTCTCGGCACTTCACGCAGCGACATATCAGAAGGTAAGCCTCCCTGATAGCCGCGCGCTTTGTCTATCTCTTCCGGGTTAATTCCCCAGTTGTGCCAATAACCTACGAGAATTTTTTTCTGACTGATATCCGGCATCTGTGAGGCGGCGTCGGTTGCGGCCGCATGGCTAAACGTGCTGACCAGCATTCCGCTTAACGCCAGGCCTGCGGCGATAGCGCTCAGAGATATTTTATTTTTCTTTAACATGGGAGATATCCTGCTCCAGGTTTAATAATGAAATCCTGTCCCGCAAGATAGGATATTCATCTCCCTGAAAACAGGAGAACAGCTCACTGCAGCAGCAGATTTAAAACTCGCCAGCCTGGATATGTCTTATAATAAAATTATCGTGAGATTATTTATACTCACACATTGCTACCCAGTTATCATTAATTTTCATCAGCCAGCTATCTTTATTAATCGGCTTGAATAACAGGTTAATATACTGACCATCTTCACTTATCAGAAAGGTCTTCTCCGGCAGCTGATCGCCAACGGCAATTTTTAATTCTGCCACCCGGCCATTGATGACGTTTCCCTTTTGTGTCACCGATTTTAACTGCAGGGTTCGGTTGAATACCCGGTTACCTGCCTCATCGGTTTTTACACCAAATAGCGTTAGCCTGTGGAGTTTAGGCCACCAGGTGATCACACCATTAAACTGGTAATGCTGCAGGCTTTCATCAATAAATTTGCCATTACGTATGACGCTGCTGCAGGGCTCGGCGGGCACTTTTCTGCTCTCCAGGTAGTTGCTGGTCAGGTAAGCCAGCGCGCCCCCCAGCGAAACGCTGATGCAAACCATCAATATGACGAATAGTATTCGTAACCGCATTTTCCCTCCTGAGATAGTTCGCCTTCACATTGCGCAACGAACACTTTTGGACCGTTCGACGCGATGTACACGTTATTGATGCCCGCCGGCAGGGCATGCCGCTTTCTCGCCAGCGCCTGCCGATCGACACTGCGCAGCGAAGAGAGATGAAACATGACGCCATCTACGTAGAGATTTTCCTGAAACGCCTGCGGCGTGTCCGCCGTGCAGACCACAACCAGCGTTGGAAGGATAATCAACAAGCTGCACAGCGCCGCCAGCAGAGGCCCGTATTGACGTGAGGGAGTTTTCATTGACTCCGCCGTGATAGCAGGCAACGACGGGCAATCGACGGGAGTGGGAGAAGACGCGTTATCAGGCTCTTCTGGCGGCGGGCAAGCGACCTCACTGTCCTGCGTTTCGCAGGGTGCCAGTACTACACCATAACGGGGAATGGTTTTAATGATCGAGCCCGGCAGGCCGGCATTTTGCAGCTTGCGGCGGAGCATTTTTATAAGCTGGTGATAGCTGGATTCGCTAACAATCATGCCCTGGTTAAGCCAGATCTCTTCAAATAT
>NZ_JADBQN010000054.1:0-18933 GCF_014895915.1 Enterobacter cloacae complex sp. P13B | reverse complement strand
GCGTCAGATGTATATCACCATGATCCACGGTTGCCAGAGATGATTTTTCCGGTACGAACGTTACTGACGCTGAAAGAGAGATTTCTTCGTTATTCACGGGTAGGTCCTGGATAATAAAATTACAGCGTTTACATTGTTATGATGAAAAAGCGCAGGTATTAACAGTTACATGTCTGTTATCTAATTCAGGCACAAATTAACAACATATCCTTATAAATGATAGTACCTTCGCTCTTTGCGCTATTTCCCGTCCTGATTTTTCCACAACCAATTCATGATTTCAGAAAGTTTATTCTGAGTAACGCCTGAGTAATACCTGATATTCAACCTGAACAATAAGGAATTCCTTTCCGTACCTGAGAAATATCGTCCTCCATGCCGCTATTTCGCGATAAATAACAAACCATTCAGCTGCTCCGGAAAAAATCTCTATCATAGAATGTGAAAACGTCGTTACTTTACCTTTCGGTTTTAAATCAGGATCGGCTGATGCCCCCCAGCAACTATACAGCCCACCACTTTTTAGCTACTCTTTTTCACCTCACTCTGCTCTACACTGTAAGAGTGATGCTAAAGCGCCATTCGCTAAGATGTGCGGTGAACACCTGTCTTTTCCTTGCCGGATCGGATGTCATGCTAAAAACAGTTCTGATTGCCGACGACCACCCTGTCTATTTATTAGGCTTGCGCACATTGCTGCAGACGCGCCCGGACCTTTATCGGGTCGTTCACGAAGCGCTCAGTGCTGATGAACTCATGAATAAACTGGCGAGCGAGCCTGTCGATATCATCATCACCGACCTGAGTATGCCCGGCACGCGCAGCCCGGACGGATTAACCATGATCCGCTCGCTGATTCGCCATTATCCGCAGAGCATGATTGTGGTGGTCACCATGATCACCAATCCTGAGCTTCTGGACTCGCTGCGGCGCAGCGGGGTGCATGCCGTTCTCAACAAAGCCAGTTTGTCCAACAATCTGCTGCAGACGCTGCGCAACACCCTGCGGGGGCAAATCGAACCGGTGAAGCCTCAGGCACAGTTGACCGAACGGGAAACAGAAGTGCTGCGCCTGCTGGTGCGCGGTTTCACCGTGAACGAGATCAGCGCCCAGCTTAACCGGACGAAGCAGACCATCAGTACGCAAAAAAAGAGTGCCATGAGCAAACTCAACGCCAGGAATGATTTCGAGTTGCTCCAGTGCGCGCAAAGCCTGGGGCTGGTTAGCTGAGCATGCGCAGAAGCTGGCTGGCGACATTATTTATCCTCATGCTGATAAGCGGGCACGCGGCGGCTGGTACGCTGCGCGTGGGCCTGCTGAGCGCCGCGCCGCCTTTTCTCGCTATCGATCGGCCGCCGGGAATTCTGGATGATGAACTCAGCATATTGTTTAGCAATACGACGCTGCCGGAGGTCCAGCGTTTTAGCGACCCGGCAACGGCGCTGGATGCGTTAAAGCGAAAGCGCATCGATGTGTTAATCGCCGCCCGGCGTCCTGCAGCCGATCTGGTCGCCAGCGAGCCAATGTTCGCTTTCCCGCTGGCGTCCCTGAGCATAAAAGAGGGACGCGGCGGTACACTGTGCTTTCCGGAATTACCCTCAGAGGTCGCGACCCGCTGCTCTGCGACGGGTTCAGCCTCACCGGGGGAAAACATCAGGCAGCTGGCAGCAGGGAAAGCGCGGGAATTTATCGCCCCGGAGTTTGTTTTACGTAACTGGCTGACCCACTCCCCCGCCACCACGCTGACCCTGACGCCGCTGGACGATACTCCCCCGCTACATTTTCGTGCCTGGGCTCTGCCTGAGCAGGCAAACACGCTGGAAATCTTCAACGAGCGTATTCACACCCTTAACCCGGAAGACGCTGAATGGCTGGAACAAAAGTGGCTTTTGCCGGACGGCAGCGTCTTTGACGCCCGCCATTCCCCCGTGAAAGAAAATGCGCCCAAAATCACGCTGCACGTTTTGCTTCCCGCTATTTCGCCGCCAATGGTCACACTCACGCCTGACGGGCATATTCAGGGGGTATGGCGCGATCTGCTGCTCAATCTGTTTCCGTCCAACCTGTATAGCCTGACCTTCAACCTTGATGCGCCCCCGCTTCAGTATGCGGAGAACACGTTGCGCATAGTCGCCAGCGCGACGCCACCGTCAAAGAGTGCCATCACGTTTGACTCACTGAGCTGGGCCCTGCTCAGTGAGGACAGCAACCCGCTTTCCGGCTCCTTGTCCGCATTACAGCATAAGCGGATTGCCGTCATACGCATCTCTCCGCTTGTCACGTTACTGCGTCAGGCGATACCTGCGGATAACCTGGTGCTGGTTAACTCGCTCGATCAGGGTTTTGAATTGCTCAAAGCCGGAGGCGCGGACGGGCTTGCGGGCGATGCGTTTATACTCCATCACCTGCTGCGCCAGCATAACGCCAGCAATCTGTCGCTGACGCCGCTGGCGCTGCCGGAAGTGCCGCTATGGTTTGTACCAAATATTTCTGACCCGGCGGATGCCAAAAGGGTGAATGCGGTCATGGCGTCCGTAACGCAGGCTGATATCTACGCGAGCCTTAACCTGTCGCAGGCCGTACAGACGACACCCACCGCCCCGGTGCAATCGTTATGGCTGGTCATGCTCGCCGTGGTGGCGATTTGCGCAGCATTCGTCGCCCTGCTGACCTTTAGCGCCGCGCAGAGCCAGCGACGCCAGCGCGAGCGGGACACGGCAGAGCTGCACAACGCGCTCTCACTCTGGCAAACTCTGATGAACAATGTCCCGGTGCCGCTGTTTGTCTGCGATCCGACCGGGCGGCTGACGCGCTATAACGACTCCTTTATTCACTCACCGTTACTCACGGCACTGCCCGAAGAGGGCGCCCCCTTTTCCAGCCTGCCTTTGGGCGAGCTTGCCCAACAGTTTACGTTGCCGCATCGCCTCTCGCTGCTCCATGCCGCGTCGCCGTTAACGGGTGAAACCACTCAGAACAATTCCACCCTTTACTGGTGGCTTTGCCGCTATACCGATACGCGGGGGCGGCCTCAGGGCGTGGTCGGAGGCTGGATCGATATCACTGAAAAAGCCGCGCTGACCGCTGCGCTCAATCAGGCGCTGGCGCAGGCGGAGCAGGCCAGCACTGAAAAATCGAACTTCCTCGCCCGCATGAGCCATGACATTCGTACCCCACTCAACGCCATGCTGGGCCTGCTTGAGATGGAGCGCGACAAAAGCGAGTCCCTCAACATCGCCTGGCAGGCAGCCGGGTCATTGCGCGACGTGATTGGCGGCGTACTGGATTTGTCGCGCATTGAAGCAGGCGAGTTAAGGCTGGAGCCACAGGCCTGGCCCCTGTGGCAGACGCTTAACGCCAGCGCGGAGATTTTTGCCAGCAGCGCCAACGCTAAAGGTCTCCACTGGCGCAGCGAGTTGAACGTGCCGCACGACGGCTGGTTCCTGTTCGATAAAGCACGGCTGAATCAGGTCATCGCCAATCTGTTAGGCAACGCCATTAAATATACGCCGCAGGGAGAAATTGTTTTTCACGCCGAGCTCAACGGTGAACATTTGCAGCTGTTGATTCGCGACACTGGCATCGGTATCCCGGCCGATGCCCTTCCACACCTCGGCCAGCCGTGGTTTCAGACTGACAGCAGCACGCCGCAAAGCAGCGGGCTGGGGCTGGCGATCTGTTACCAGTTAGTCGAGCTGATGGGAGGCGTGCTGACGATAGCCAGCGAAGCGAGGAGCGGTACGCAGGTGACGGTGAGCATACCGCTTCATGTCGCCAGCCCGGCGGCAACGGCCGATGAGACACCTGTAATAACCCCGCTGCCACCGCATCGCATTATGATCGTTGACGATTTTCCGGCAAACCTGACGGTGTTAGCGCTCCAGCTGCAGGAGCTGGGTCAGGAGGTTATTCCTTGCGCCAGCGCTGGCGAAGCGCTTGCGCGCCTGGAAAACGAGCCGGTGGATATTCTGATAACCGACTGCCAGATGGCCCTCATGGACGGCTATCAACTTACATCGTTAATACTCCTGCGCGATATTGCCGGCAGTATCACCGCGCCCGCCGCTATTCTCGGTTACACCGCCAGCGCGCTGCAGAGTGAGGACGATCGGGCAAAACATGCCGGGATGGACGCGTTATTGCGAAAACCGCTCTCCCTCAATGCCCTGCATCAGGCGCTGGCGCAGCAATACAGCCTGCGCAATCAGGGGCCTGACCTCAGCGAACTCCGGCGTCTGGCCAACGGTCAACCGGAGATCATGACCCTGATGCGCCAGCAAATGCGCGAAGCCATTACCCTTGATATTCGACAGCTACGGGAAAACACCCCGTCACCGCAAACGCTAAGCCAGCTCGCGCATCGTCTGAAGGCCTCCTGGAGCCTTTTTGCCATGTGCAACGCCACCCGCACCTGTCAGGCAATTGAAGTGTTGCCGGAGATGCTGGCGGCAGGGGTCATAACGGCTGAAGCCCTGCCTGCGCTGACATCGCGTTTCTGCGCGCGCATGGAAGCCAATCTGCAGCAACTCGATACCGCACTGAAGGAAATATCTGACAAGTACTAAAGAATGCTCTGCACAGGCTCTGTATCTTTCTGGTCATCCGGCGGCGTTATCCCTACCGTCGCCCACATTTTCGAAGGAGAAACCATGAAAGTCCGTATCGCTATTGCCGATGAGCACACCATTATCCGTCGTGGCGTCTTATCCATGATCACCAATATGCCCTCTCTTTTCAGCGACGGCTCACCCCGCCCGGAGTTTTGCATTCAGGGCGATACCGCAACGCCATCTGAGCTGCTTTCACTGCTATCCCAACAGCCTGTCGACATTCTGTTCCTTGGCTTTTCTCTTGCCACCAGCCAAACCGTTAACCCGCTCAACGGAATGGACGGCGTATTGCTGATTAAATGGCTCAGCCGTAAATATCCGCAGCTTAAAATCATTGTGCTTTCGCCCTACAAAAACACGCAGCTTATCCGCATGTCGCTGGAGGCAGGCGCCAAAGCCTATATTAGTCGGGACACCTGTGAGAAAACCCTGAGCAGAACGCTGACGTCAGTGATCAATGGGGAAGTCTATATTGAGCGCGAGCTGATGCATTCCCTGTTCCAGACCGGCGCACAAACGGAGCAAGAGCTCTCGCCCCGTGAAATTGATGTGTTGCGTATGCTCTGCAAAGGGATGAGTCTGACAGAGATCGCCAGACAGCTGCATTTGAGTAATAAAACCGTCAGCGCCCATAAACTGCGCGCGATGGAAAAACTGGGGGTAAACAGCGACTGTCAGCTCTATTGCCTGCTGGCGAAAACACAAATGTTCGATATTGCTATCTGACATAAAAAAACCGCCTGTAAACAGGCGGTAGAGGCAAACGTACGCCTCAACGGTCGCTCTCAGCAATGACGCTCAGGATCAGAAATGGTATGTCATAGCCAGCCACCAGACGCGCCCCGGTTCAGGGATTTGCTGATTTGCGGCGTATCCGAACTGGCTGGCGCCCGCCAGGTTGAGGTGCTCGCTGTAGTATTTATTGAACAGATTCTCAATACCCACGCGGGACTCAAAATGGTCGTTAAATGTGTAGCCCGCGCTCCACGAAAGCACACCAAACCCCGCGCTCGGGCCGAGATCCTGGCCGGTGACGTTACCTTTGTTTTGCGCCACGCGATGCTGCGGCGCAACCACTCGCCACAGTAATCCGGTGCGCCACTGTTGCCCGGTATAGTCCAGCGCCAGCCGCCCTTCGAGCGGCGGCATCTGCGGCAGCGGCTGTTTATCGCTACGATTCTCGCCCCAGGCGTAGCTCAGGCTTCCCGTCAGTGCCCAGTTGGGCGTCAGGCTCCAGCTTGCGCCCGTCTCCGCGCCCATTACGGCGGCATTGATGTTGCTGGCCTGCGACGGCGTGCGGCTATAATCAAACAAAATGTAATCGGTAGTTCGCCCGACATAGGCCGATGCCCAGGCGCTAACCTTGTCGCCGTGTAACTGCACGCCGCTATCCCATTGCAGGGTCTTTTCTGTTTTCAGCTGACGAAAGCTTTGTTCTCCAGCCTTGCCGGAAAATAGCTCCCAGTAATCAGGAAAACGTTCGGTATAACCGATGCCGCTATAAAGCATGACGGGTGCGTCAGGTACGCGATACTCATAGCGCGTGAATGCGCCGGGCAGGAGGTCGTGCCGGGAGCTATTTTGCGCGCTGCGTCGATCGTCCGCGCGAATGCTATCCAGTCTCGCACCCACGATGACCGTATCGTCCGCCGTGACGGACTGGCGCCATTCGCTAAACAGACCCGCCTGGGTAAAACGGGCATCGTCACGCCACGAACCCACGCTTTTTTTACGGTGACTTTTACGCATTACGTCCGCGCCGGCGGTAAGCGTGGTGGTTTCATCTTCCCACACGCCGGCAAGGCGGCTGCCCATCACCACGCCGCCAACTTCAGACTTACGCTTCGGTCCAACGGGCTGACGCAGGCTGTAGTTATCCATGATGTGGTCAGTATCATTGGCATAGAGCTGCCAGCTAAGTTTGCTGACGTGCTCGCTCAGGTGATATTTCTCCAGTTTTAGCGCCGCGCTTTTACGGGCAAAACGGCTACCATCCATCATCCGACCCGCATAGCGGGCTTTACCGTCGCTGGCTCCCACGCTTAGCTCTGCCAGCGTGTCCTCATCAGGCGTGAGCCCAACCGTGACGCCGCTGTTCCATCTGCGCCACAGGCCCGGCACGCGGTTGCCATGACCATCCCGGTAGTCATCCGCCTCCGAATGATTACCGTCCAGGCGGACGTAGCCGCGCGGGTCGCCAAACGCGAGATTAAGGTTTTGATCCGCGCGTCCGTTAGCGCCCCGCAGCAGCTCAGCGCTGCCTTTTAGCTCAGGTACGCTGAAATAGTCCGGCTGGCGTTCAAAAAGCAATGTTCCGGCGGACCCCATTGGCCCCCAGAGCACGCTTTGTGGGCCTTTGATGACGGTTATCGTGTCGTAACTCTGCGGAGTGATATAGGCCGTTGGGGTATCCATGCGCGAGCCGCAGCCCCCCTGAGTGCTGACGCCGTCTGCAAGCAGCGTCAGCCGGGAGCCGAACATTCCGCGCAACACCGGATCGCCGTTACTCCCGCCGCTGCGCAGTACGGAAAAACCCGGGATGTTTTTTAGCGCGCCCGCACCGTCGCTGGCAGGCAATTGTTGTGCTGGAGTATGAGCCGGAGCAATAAATGACGCGGGATCGCGATAATACCCCTCAACGGTCATCGACTCTTCAGCGTATGCCGGCAAAGCGGTGGCACAGCAGAGAACCAACAAGAGTGGACGGGAGGCGAGCAGGGAACGAACACCGCTCGCGGTGATACCAGACATAGCACAATTCCGTTTCGGTAAAGAAAATAAGCAAGGCGCTTATTGTCTTCATCCCCAGCAGCGGAATACACGACCTGCGGGCAAGAAGGCCCTCAGAGAAATCAGGAAATATCTGGCGGATAACGGAAATCTCAGGGACGCAGTTCAGCGCGCTTCGCCCAGGCGTGCCGTTTGCTGTCGTAGAAAATCCATCAACCGCAAACAGGCCGGAGAAAGCGGCTGCCCGACGTTTTTGACGATGCCCACATCCATATAGGTAATGCAGTCGTCAATGGTGCGCCGGATCACGCGCTGACCGCCGAGCGCCCACGGGCGATAGACCAGATCGGATAAAATCGTCACTCCCTTTCCCTGCGCGACCAGACTTCGAATCGCCTCAAAGGAGTTGGTGCGAAAATGAATGTCAGGATGACAGCCCCTGCTTTGCCAGTAGTCGGATATCACATCGGGATAGTCGTCCGTCACCAGCAACAGAAATGGCGCCTTTTCCACATCCTTTAACCGAAGCTCCGGCACGCTGAGAAGAGGATGGCCGATGGCGGTCCATAACCGGCGCGGCGAACGGATCCACGTTTCGACCTCAAGCGTACTATCGTGGCTGATATTGGAGGTCAGCAAAAGACAAAAATCGAGATCTCCCTGACGCAAGGCCTGAAGCAGCTGCGATGCGGGCGCCTCATTAAATGCCGTCTCCAGCAGCGGAAAACGCTGCGCGATATCGCCCCAGAGATTGGGCAGCAGATAAGCGGAAAGGGTTTCGGCAATGCCGATGCGCACGACGCCGTTAATCGCCTCAGGCTGCTGATGGAGATCCTCCACCGCCGCGCGGCTATCGTGGAGGATCTTGCGGGCATGATTGAGAAATCGCTCGCCGACGGGAGTTAACTGGATCCCTTTTGCATGACGGATAAAGAGAGGGGCATTCACCGCCTCCTCCAGGTTGCGCATAGAGACCGTCATGGAAGATTGCGATATATGACAACGGCTGGCCGCTTTGGAAATTTGTAATGTTTCCGCTAACGCAATGTAGAACTCAAGTTGCCTGAGAGTAAACTTCATAGTTTCAGCCAATACCGTGAGATGAAAATATTATATTAGCATTTAATTCTGCACCGGCAGTACTCTAAAGGCAGACAAAATGTTTATTATCAGGAGCCTCTATGCCCTATTTTTTACTCAGTCTCGCGGCCTGTTTTTGGGGGGGTAATTATGTCGTCGGTCATTTACTGGTGGCGCAGGCAGACCCGATTATATTATCCGCCGCACGCTGGATAATTACGGCTCTTCTTTTATCGATGCTCTATATCAGACAGATTCGCGCCCAGTGGCCGATGATGAAAAAGGCGAAAGGTACGATCATATTTCTTGCGCTGTGCGGACAGGTTATGTTCCCACTCACGCTGTATATCGGTCTGCAATATACTTCATCTCTTAATGCAGCTATTTATTTATCTACAACGCCTGCCCTGGTTTTATTGATAAATAAGCTGGTCTTTAAAGAGAAAATATCAGTACAGAATATTGCTGGCGTTGTTCTCAGTTCATTGGGCGTCGTCTGGCTGGTCATGCAGGGCGATCTGCTGCATCTGGATACGCTTAAAAATCTGAATCGCGGCGATATCTGGACCATGGGCTCTGCCGCCAGCTGGGCCGTTTATTGTGCTTTCTTGCGGATGAAGCCGAAAAGCGTCGGTGGGAATGCCTTTGTGGCCGTGAGCGCGGTCCTCGGTGCCATGGTGTTGTTACCGGTACTGGCGATATCGTTGATAAAGACCGGCTTACCTGACTGGACGGCCTATACCGCACCGGGCTTTTTAAGCGGGCTGATGTACCTGGTGGTCTTTCCTTCCTGGCTCTCTTACCTGCTGTGGAATAAAGGCATTGCGGCTATCGGTGCAACCCGCGGGGAGATTTATTCCCACCTTATTCCGCTGAGCGGCGGTCTGTTCAGCGTGATGTTCCTGCACGTTACGTTGCATTCGTATCATCTGGTCAGCACGGTACTGATTCTGTTTGGCATTGCCCTCTGCTCTCGCGCCTCGCAAAGGAAAGTCGCGAAGAGCGAACGCGCAGACGAAAAAGTACAGATATGAAAAAGGCCCACGTTATAAATAACGTGGGCCTGAATAGTGGCGGAACGGACGGGACTCGAACCCGCGACCCCCTGCGTGACAGGCAGGTATTCTAACCGACTGAACTACCGCTCCACTGTTCCCGCTTGGGGAACGAGGCGCATATTACGGTGTGCCTCCGATCTCGTCAACGCTTTTTCTCACGTTTTGAATCGTTTGCTGCAAAATTCACCCAACCGATGATTTTACAGGCATTGTGGCGTTTTTTCAGGCGCGCCACATACAGCTTCCGCCCTTCTTCTGAACCAGGTCGAGACGGGATTCATGGTTAAGTAGCTCTTCATCACTGGCTAAAACAACCCGCAAGCGGCTTGCCTGACGGACAACGCGCTGAATGCCCGCTTCGCCCTGCGTCTGCTGTGACTCATTTTCCATACTGAACTTCATCGACGTTTGTCCGCCGGTCATTGCCAGATAGACGTCGGCCAGGATCTGGGCATCGAGCAATGCCCCGTGCAGCGTTCGCTTGGTGTTGTCTATTTCGTAACGTGAACAGAGCGCATCGAGGCTGTTACGCTTGCCGGGAAACATCTTCCTCGCCAGCGCCAGGCTATCGGTCACTTTGCAAAAGGTGTTTGTTTTCGGAATATCGCGATGGAGCTTACTAAACTCATAGTCCATAAAGCCGATATCGAACGAGGCGTTATGGATAATGAGTTCGGCGCCTTTGATGTACTCCAGAAACTCGTCTGCCACCTCTCCAAAGGTCGGTTTATCCAGCAAGAACTCATCGGCAATACCGTGAACGCCGAACGCCTCTGGATCCACCAGCCGATCGGGTTTGAGATACACATGGAAGTTGTTCCCCGTGAGACGACGGTTCACCACTTCAACGGCACCGATCTCAATGATCTTATGCCCTTCGTAGTGCGCGCCGATCTGGTTCATACCGGTGGTTTCGGTATCGAGGACAATCTGGCGAGTAATTGCAGTGCTCATAGCGGTCATTTATGTCAGACTTATCGTTTAACTGAACGTTTCAAATACAGGAAGTCTACCAGAGATGCGTAAACAGGTAGAAATTTTCACCGATGGATCTTGTCTCGGCAACCCAGGGCCCGGCGGCTACGGCGCGATTATGCGCTATCGCCAGCATGAAAAAACTTTTAGCGAAGGCTATTTCCTGACCACCAACAACCGTATGGAGTTGATGGCGGCCATTGTGGCGCTGGAAGCCTTAAAAGAACACTGCGACGTGGTGCTCAGTACCGACAGCCAGTACGTGCGCCAGGGTATCACCCAGTGGATCCACAACTGGAAAAAACGCGGCTGGAAAACTGCGGATAAAAAGCCGGTTAAAAATGTCGATCTCTGGAAGCGGCTGGATGCGGCATTAGGTCAGCACCAAATAAAATGGGAATGGGTAAAAGGGCATGCTGGTCACCCTGAGAACGAACGCTGCGACGAACTGGCGCGCGCGGCGGCTTTAAACCCGGCCCATGAGGATGCAGGCTACCAGCCTGAATCCTGATCAGGGCTTTCTGTACTGCCGCGTTGCGCCAACGGTCTGCCGGATAGGCGTTTTCGATTTGCTCTGCTTCATCGGGTTAAGCGTAAGGGGGATGGTTCGCTTACGCGCGACGATAAACTGCATGCAGCCTAAGGCGGGCAAATGCGTGCTTAACAACACTCCCCCCTTCCGCGCCCACGGCAGTACCTGAAAACCGCCGTAGCAGAGCACTTCAAAGTTCAGCAGTGAAAGCCAGTCGAGCTGGCGCATCATGGTGAACATTCGGCTGTTATAGGGTGGCGTTCGGCGCAGCACGGGTACCAGCTTGCGCAGCCCCATCAGGCTCAGCGGATTGAATCCGCTGAGGATCAGCCAGCCGTCATCAATCAGAACGCGATCGGCTTCACGCAGCATACGGTGAGGATCGCTGCACCAGGGCAACGCGTGTGCAAGAAGGCATGCATCAACGGATTTCTCTGCGAACGGCAGATGCAACGGGTCTGCCTTCACCTGAACCGGCGATCCGCCGAGAGAGACGTTAACCTGATGTGAGATAGCGCAGCTTTCGGTATTGATTTCCGCGCTGAGATTGCCAATCTTAAGCAGGTGAAAGCCATACAATTTCGCGAGCCAGGGCTTCAGCTGCTGCTCCAGTGCCTCGCGATAGTATTCACCCCAGGGCAATTCCGCCCAACGTTCCGGTGCTGCGACAGTCTGAGGTATCCTTGCCGGTTTCATCAAAACACCCGCCACGTTATAAGAGGTAATGTATGAATCTTATCAGTATTCCCGCTTTTGAGGACAATTACATCTGGGTTTTGGTCGATGACGAGCGTCGATGCGTCATTGTCGATCCCGGCGAATCCGCCCCTGTACTGCGCGCCATAAATGATAACGGCTGGCAGCCTGACGCCATTCTGTTGACGCATCATCATAACGATCACACTGGCGGCGTGCAGGAACTGCGCGCCCAATTTCCGCATCTTGTGGTGTACGGACCGGCTGAGACACAAAATAAGGGAACGACGCAAGTAGTCGAAGAAGGCGAAAATATCCTCATCCACGAGTGGGAGTTTTCCGTATTTGCTACACCGGGTCACACTTTGGGACATCTGTGTTTCTACAGCAAACCTTATCTTTTTTGTGGCGACACTTTGTTCTCTGGCGGCTGCGGAAGACTGTTTGAAGGCACGCCGGAACAGATGTATCAGTCTTTACAAAAGATAAGTGCGTTACCGGATGACACCCTTATTTGTTGCGCCCATGAGTATACATTAGGAAATATGAAGTTTGCTGCAAGCCTCTTACCTGAGGATCGGGCGATTCAGGATTATTATCACAAAGTGAAGGAGTTACGTGCAAAAAACCAAAATACACTGCCCGTAATTCTGAAAAATGAGCGCCAGATTAATTTATTTTTACGAACAGATGATATTGATTTAATTAATAAAATTAACCAAGAAACAAATTTGCAACAACCAGAACAGCGATTTGCATGGTTAAGGTCAAAGAAAGATAACTTCAGATAAATGCGGGTTGCCTTTTCAAAATTTCGCCGTTATCATCGCTCGTCTTTTAAGCAACTATTGACACACACATGAAGGCAAAAGCGATATTACTCGCCTCTGTCCTGCTTGTAGGTTGCCAGTCGCAGAACGACAGCAACGTACAACAGCACGCACAGAGCCTTTCTGCAGCTGGTCAAGGGGAAGCAGGGAAGTTTACAAGTTCGGCGCGCTGGATGGACGATGGGACATCTTTCGCGCAGGAGCAAGACTTGTGGACCTCTATTGGCGACGAGCTAAAGATGGGAATTCCGGAAAACAGCCGGATTCGCGAACAGAAACAGAAGTATTTAAGAAATAAGAGCTATCTCCACGATGTAACGTTACGGGCAGAGCCGTATATGTACTGGATAGCCGGGCAAGTTAAAAAACGTAACATGCCTATGGAGCTGGTACTCCTACCCATAGTGGAGAGCGCTTTTGACCCACACGCGACGTCTGGCGCCAATGCCGCAGGCATTTGGCAGATCATTCCGAGCACCGGGCGAAACTATGGTCTGAAACAGACCCGCAACTATGATGCGCGTCGCGATGTTGTCGCTTCAACGACAGCCGCTCTCGACATGATGCAACGTCTGAACAAGATGTTTGACGGCGACTGGCTGTTAACGGTCGCAGCGTATAACAGTGGCGAAGGTCGTGTACTGAAGGCAATGAAAGCGAATAAAGCACGGGGTAAATCCACCGATTTTTGGTCGCTCTCACTGCCACAGGAAACGAAGATTTACGTACCGAAGATGCTGGCCTTGAGCGATATTCTCAAGAACAGCAAGCGTTACGGTGTACAACTGCCAACACCAGACGAAAGTCGTGCACTGGCGCGCGTTCGCCTCAGCAATCCGGTTGATATTCAACAAGTTGCTGATATGACGGGTATGTCGGTAAGTAAATTGAAAACCTTTAATGCAGGCGTTAAAGGCTCGACGCTGGGGGCAAGCGGCCCGCAGTATGTGATGGTTCCGCAGAAACATGCGGCGCAGTTACGTGAGTCTTTAGCATCGGGTGAAATTGCCGCCGTTCAGTCAACGCTGATCGCCGATGCTTCATCCGTTAGCAGCCGCAGCTATAAGGTGCGTTCAGGGGATACCCTTTCAGGCATTGCCTCACGTCTTGGCGTGACGGCGAAAGATCTGCAGCAGTGGAATAATCTGCGCAGCTCTGGGCTGAAGGTGGGTCAGACACTGACGGTGGGTGCAGGTAACAGAGCACAGCGTCTCGCCAGCAACAGCGATAGCATCACCTATCGCGTGCGCAAAGGCGATTCACTGTCCAGTATCGCAAAACGACATGGCGTGAACATCAAAGATGTGATGCGCTGGAATAATGATACTGACAATCTGAAACCGGGCGACCAGCTGACGCTGTTTGTGAAGAACAGCGCCACGCCAGACTCCTGATAACACGATCGAAAGATAAAAAGGCACCGATTCCCCTCGGTGCCTTTTTTGTTTATCCCGCTTTTTGCGCTTCAGCCATGATGGTATCGCTCGTAAATGAGCCATCCGCCTGCAGTTCAAAGTACGCCTTCACCTCTGCGGACGCACTCTCCTGGTAAAGCCTAATTGCCTGGCTTAACGCCTCCGGGGTACGCATACGGGCTATCCAGGAGCTGAACTCCAGCGGTAAACGGTCTGTTATTAACGAGCGCGCAATCAGCCCGGCTTCAGTGATAAACGATAACCACTCCCCGCTGGCGTAGTTTTGCACGTGCGAGGTATCGCGCAGCGCTTCGACCGTCTGCAGCCAGATATTACGCACCGGATGTCCGGGAGACATCACGTCCATAATGATGAAGGTGCCACCCGGCTTCAGAACACGTCTGACTTCGCGCAATGCCTGGCCGACGTCATGCCAGTGGTGTGCGGAATACCGGCTGATCGCGACATCAAACGACGCGTCATCAAACGGTAAAGACTCCGCATAGCCCTGCCGCGTATCAATATTGTTCAGCCCTTTCGCTTTCGCCGCCTCAGCAACGACGTCCAGCATTTGGCTCGATAAATCATATGCGGTAACGTGGGCTACCTGCTGCGCAGCCGTAAAGCTGGCGTGCCCTGCCCCACATCCCAGGTCCAGCACGTGCGCCTGCGGGAATGCCGCCAGACGTTCACCGAGACGCACCAGATCGCGACCTGAAGCATGCACGGCGCTGCTCAGATAAGCACTTGCCTGAGAACCAAACTGTTTTTCTACGTTGTCATGATGGGAGTGTGTTGTTGTCATCGTACTGTCCTTTGTTGGTTAAAAATAAAAGGGCAGCACCCGCGCGGCCTGCCCCACGGCAGACCTGACACACCATTATTTATCAGGTTTGCCGGGACTGAATTCAACGAGTAGAGGGTTGTGATCCGAAGCGCGCGTCACCAGTACAGAGGCGTCGTGCACGCTCAAACCGCGATAGAAGACAAAGTCGAGAGGACGACCAAAAGCTTTTTTACGCTGGTCATCACTGAAGCGAACTTCACGCAGCGACATTTCGCGCGCAAAGCGATACAGCGCATTCATGCGCGGACGGCTCCAGGCATTAAAATCGCCTGCCATGATGATGGGCCCGCTGTGATGCGCAATCTGATCGCCAATAGGAAGTAACTGCTTACTATACACATCCACGCCGAGGCTAAAGTTTACCGCGTGGATATTGACGACCATCAGCATACGGGTATCCGGCAGCGGATAGACCGTCACCAGCGCTGATTTCGCCAGACGCAGGATAGGTTCGCGCTCGCGGAGCGGGCAACAGTAGACCGGATGGGCAGCAGAAAGCGTCATTACGCCAGAGGGATGCTGCGGCAGAACAAATGCCGGCACCTGGTCGGCGGCAAGGTAATTCGTGGTGGCAAACCGTACCAGTTCAGGGGTAGTTTGCGCCTCCTGGAGCAGAACCAGGTGGGCATCTTTTCCAAAATTTTTGAGTACCGATAACCACTCCGCGCGCTGCTGCTTGAAGATATTCCAGACCAGAACCCGGATTTTATCATCGCTGCTTAACGGTGTGCCGGCGGGTAATGCCTGGCTTATGCTCGCAAACGACCCCGGAGGTAAGATCCTCTCCGCGGGCATTCCGGCAACATAACGCATGGCATAGGTATTTTTTCGCACTTTTGGAAACAGCCCCTGTAACATGAACCAGCCCTGAAAACGGACTGGTTCTAATGTTATAGGGACTTTAGGTCACACTTTCAACGCAATTTCTGAGAAACCGCTTTCCAGTTTTGTAAGCAAGCACTTACTGATGTTATCCCAGCGCTACGCGGGCTGGCTTATCGAGGCGTCCACTCAGGCCAATCAGCAGGAAGGCGACCAGGACAATCACCGCGCCAATCCATGGGGTCTGGGTTAATCCGAAGTGTTCGACGGTTTGTCCGCCAATAATGGAGCCCAGCGCGATACCAATATTAAAAGCGGCAATATTCAGACCGGATGCCACATCCACCGCATTCGGCGTATAGAGCTCGGCTTTCTGGACAACGTAAACCTGAAGCCCTGGTACATTACCGAAGGCGAAGATCCCCATCACCAGTACCGTGACCAGCGCGGCGTATTGCATTGAAGCCGTGAACTGGAAAATTATCAGCAGAACCACCAGGGCGGCGAAGATAAATTTCAGCGCCGGTACCGCACCATGCTTATCCGCGAGCTTGCCGCCCCAGATATTGCCAATGGCCACAGAAATACCGTATCCCAGCAAAATCCAGCTCACGGCATTCGGGGAGAAGCCCGCCAGGTCCTGCATCATCGGTGCCAGGAAGGTGAAGGCAGTGAATACGCCGCCATAGCCCAGAGCCGTAACCGCATAGATGATAAGCAAACGCGGATGGGTAAGCACTTTCAGCTGATCGCGCAGGCTGGCGCTCGCCCGGCCCGGGATATTCGATGGTACCAGCAGCAGGCTAGTCACCAGAGCGATAACGCCCAGTAAGGAGACGGCCAGGAACGTTTCACGCCAGCCGAAATGCTGTCCGATAAACGTTCCCAACGGTACGCCTGTGACCAGTGCGACGGTCAACCCACCGAACATGATCGCGATCGCTGAAGCCGCTTTCTCTTTGGGGACCAGGCTGGTGGCAATGGTGGAACCAATCGAGAAGAACACGCCGTGTGCCAGACCGGTCAGCAGGCGGGCAATCACCAGCGTGGTGTAGTCCGGTGCCTGCCAGGCCAGAATGTTCCCGGCGGTAAACAGCACCATCAGCGCGACTAACAGCTGCTTACGCGGAAAACGTCCGGTCAGGGCCGTCAGCACCGGCGCGCCGACGGCAACGCCCAGGGCGTAGATGGACACCAGCAACCCGGCTGAGGGCAGCGAGATGGCAAGCTGGTTAGCGATGGTGGGAACCAGTCCCACGATAACAAATTCGGTCGTGCCAATTGCAAAGGCACTGATCGTCAGGGCAAGTAGCGCCAGTGGCATAAAATACTCCGTATCATCAGGATTAAGATGACAGGCAGTATGCGCCAGTGCTTAAATAACAAAAATGGTCAAAATATCAATAGAATTTTGCAGGTGGTGCAACAATGAAAGCAACGTCTGAAGAGCTGACAATCTTTGTCGCCGTCGTCGAAAGCGGCAGCTTTAGCCGCGCAGCCGAGCAGCTGGGACAGGCTAACTCGGCCATTAGCCGTTCGGTGAAAAAGCTGGAGATGAAGCTCGGGGTAAGTCTGCTCAACCGAACGACACGGCAGCTCAGCCTGACGGAAGAAGGGGAACGTTATTTCCGTCGCGTGCAGTCGGTGCTGCAGGAGATGGCCGCAGCGGAGACGGAGATTATGGAAACCCGCAGCACGCCGCGCGGGTTGCTGCGCATTGATGCTGCCACGCCGGTTGTGCTTCATTTTCTGATGCCGTTAATCAAACCTTTCCGTGAACGCTATCCGGAGATGACGCTCTCTCTGGTCTCGTCCGAGACGTTTATTAACCTCATCGAGCGGAAAGTGGATGTGGCTATTCGGGCGGGAACCCTGACGGATTCCAGCCTGCGGGCCCGCCCGCTGTTTGCCAGCTACCGTAAAATTATCGCGTCGCCACAGTATATTGCTGAACATGGTAAACCGGAGACGGTTGAAGAACTGAAGCAGCATCTGTGCCTGGGCTTTACGGAGCCGGTGTCGCTGAACACCTGGCCTGTTGCCTGTCATGATGGCCAGCTTCATGAAATTACCTGCGGGTTATCGTCTAACAGCGGAGAAACGCTGAAGCAGCTTTGCCTGGAAGGGAATGGGATCGCCTGCTTGTCAGACTATATGATTGATAAAGAGATAGCGCGGGGTGAACTGGTAGAGCTAATGGCCGATAAACGTTTGCCGGTCGAGATGCCTTTCAGCGCGGTGTATTACAGCGACAGAGCGGTAAGCACGCGCATACGCGCCTTTATCGACTTCCTGAGCGAGCATATAAAAACAGCTCCCGGAGGAGCTGTGTGAGGGTTCGGGTTACAGAGGGAGGGTCTTATTAATCCCAGTCAGGGGCTAAACCTTCCGGGCTCACCAGGCGGTCGTTGCACTCCAGTGCTGCGATCGCTTTTTTATCATCGTCATCCAGATGAAGATCCAGCGCTAGCAGGTTGCTGGCCAGGTTTTCGCGCTTGGTTGATGATGGGATCACGGCATAGCCTTCACCCATTGCCCATGCCAGAATAACCTGCGCAGCAGTCGCGTTATGCTTCTTAGCGATACGGATAATTACCTCGTCTTTCAGAGCCTTACCGTAGGCCAGCGTCATGTAAGAGGTAATATGGATACCGTGCTGCTTTGCCCAATCTACGACTTTGCGGTTTTGCAGGTATGGAGACAGCTCAATCTGGTTGGTCGCAATATTCTCAGCGCCAACAGCGGCAATCGCCTTTTCCATCAACGGGATGGTGAAGTTGGAAATACCAATTTCACGGGTCAGGCCCTGCTTTTTCGCTTCCAGCAGCGCCTGCATGAATTCTTCTACGGAGACGGCATCGTTCGGTGACGGCCAGTGGATCAGCGTCAGATCGACATAGTCGGTACGCAGTTTCTTCAGGCTCTCTTTCAGGCTTGGGATCAGCTTGTCTTTGCTGAGGTTTTCGATCCAGATTTTGGTGGTGATGAACAGTTCATTACGCGGTACACCGCTCTCTTCAAGAGCCTGTCCAACGGCAGCTTCGTTTTCATAGATCTGTGCCGTATCAATTGCGCGATAGCCAAGTTCAAGAGCGGTTTTAACTGATGCGATAACTACGTCGTCTTTCAGGCGGAAAGTGCCAAGACCGAATGCAGGGAGAGTCATAATATTCCTCAATCGTTATGTTCGTTAACTGAGGACGATTATCGCTGGCGGTGTTATAGAGAAAAAGATCGTAAAACGCAGAGGATTTTTGCTAATTTCGCAATAATTAATCGTCAGATATGAAAAAAGCCCTGAGCGTTAACTCAGGGCTTTTAATAAGTGGCGGAACGGA
>NZ_JADBQN010000053.1:0-930 GCF_014895915.1 Enterobacter cloacae complex sp. P13B | reverse complement strand
CTGTTCGCCTCGCAGGACGGGGCGAACATCCGTTTCCTCTGCCGTCAGTTCGGCATTTCTCCTGCCACCGGCTACAAGTGGCTTCAGCGCTGGGCTGAGGAAGGTGCCTCCGGTCTTCAGGACCGCTCCCGCGCACCTCATCATTCCCCGAACCGCTCATCTGACGACATCACGGCCCTGCTGCGCATGGCGCATGACCGTCATCAACGCTGGGGCGCCCGCAAGATTAAGCGCTGGCTTGAAGACCAGGGGCACCGTATGCCCGCCTTCAGCACCGTCCATAATCTGATGGCCCGTCACGGTCTGCTGCCGGGCGCATCACCGGGCGTTCCGGCTACGGGACGCTTCGAACATGACGCGCCGAACCGGCTCTGGCAGATGGATTTTAAGGGCCACTTTCCCTTTGGCGGTGGCCGCTGCCATCCGCTCACCCTGCTGGACGACCACTCCCGTTTTTCCCTGTGCCTGGCGCACTGTACCGATGAACGGCGCGAGACCGTGCAGCAGCAGCTGGTCAGCGCGTTTGAACGCTACGGCCTGCCGGACAGGATGACGATGGACAACGGCTCACCGTGGGGCGACACCACCGGCACCTGGACGGCGCTGGAGCTGTGGCTGATGCGCCACGGTATCCGGGTGGGGCACTCCCGGCCTTATCATCCGCAGACGCAGGGCAAGCTGGAGCGTTTTCACCGCAGCCTGAAGGCGGAAGTGCTGCAGGGAAAATGGTTCGCGGACAGCGGAGAGCTGCAGCGCGCTTTCGATCACTGGCGCACGGTGTACAACCTTGAACGCCCGCACGAGGCGCTGGATATGGCGGTACCGGCCTCGCGTTATCAGCCGTCTGCCCGGCAGTACAGCGGCAGCGTAACGCCACCTGAATACGATGAAGGGGTGAAGGTCAGGAAAGTGGATGTCAGCGGAAAGATG
>NZ_JADBQN010000052.1:0-21145 GCF_014895915.1 Enterobacter cloacae complex sp. P13B | reverse complement strand
CCCGGACCGTACACCCACAGGGAGAGGGCGCAAACACCAAAAACGGCAACCAGGTTGCCGTTTTGCTTTTACCCTTAGGGCAGTTTACTCTCCAGCGGATTCTTGCTCAGGTAATCGGCACACTCAACCGTTGGTCGGTCAACCTTCTGCAGCTCCATCCCGTCATATTCAAGCGTAGCGCCGTCGCGATCCAGCGGATAGATATCCAGCTTGCGTGTGACGTTGTAATAGCTGTCTGAACGCAGCATGATCTTACCCGGTACGGCAATCACGCGCTGCCACTGGCGGCAGTCCAGCGTATCGCCCTCTTCCGTCACCACCAGTGTGGCAATCGCTTCAGGGCTGACCAGACTGCTCTGCGGCCCTTTCGACTGCCAGTATCCCGCCAGGTTCGCCGGGACGGGATGCTTGATCACGTCATTATAGTTATCGACCTGAACGCACCCGGTCAGTGCCAGCAGCGCGCCAGCAATTGCTATTTTTTTCATCATCTTTCCTGCATTCGAAGAAAAAAATATTGTGGCATTAAAGCGCTGAGGCTGCCAGCGAAGATCGAGGGGGGCTTAAACCTGCATCCCCATCACTTCCTGATACGCCGACACCAGCTTGTTACGCACCTGGATCCCCATCTGCAGGGAAACCGAGGCTTTTTGCAAATCGGTCATCACATCATTGAGCGCCACGCCCGGCTCGCCGAGGGTGAACTTCTCCGCCTGCGTACGCGCAGCGGTCTGGGTATCGCTGATACGGTCAAGAGCGGCATGCAGTTGCCCCGCAAAGCTGATGGTCGGCTGCTGTTCTGCCACATTCTGATTACGGGCCGTCATCGCCGTTGCCTGCAACTGACTGATGACCCCTTCAATGCCCTGTATAGCCATGACTCTCCCCTGGATGGTTTTTTACGCGGTCAAGACTAACAGCTTGTCAATAAGATAATGGCGGTAAATAGCGTGAAAAAACCAGGTTATTTGACGCATAGAAAATCCGGAATCGTCAAATAATGGCAGGGCCATCAATATGGAACTTTTGTCGTGTTTGCCGACCCGGGAGTCAGTTTTGTTTCTCTACACGAATAACGTAAACCACCAGGATTTAAGAGGTGCGCAATGAGTGCAACAGCATCGACAGCGCCACAAAATAAATCACTCGAGTGGATGAACCGCCTTCGCGCGAATCCTAAAATCCCGTTGATCGTGGCAGGCGCTGCCGCAATTGCGATCCTTGTAGCGATGGTTTTATGGGCGAAAAGCCCTGATTACCGCACGCTCTACAGCAACCTTTCCGATCAGGATGGCGGCGCCATCGTCACCCAGCTTACCCAGATGAACATCCCGTATCGCTTTGCCGATAATGGCGGTGCGCTTGAGGTACCGGCGGATAAAGTGCACGAGCTTCGTCTGCGCCTGGCACAGCAGGGCCTGCCAAAGGGCGGCGCGGTCGGCTTTGAGCTGCTGGACCAGGAAAAATTCGGCATCAGCCAGTTCAGCGAGCAGGTGAACTATCAGCGTGCGCTGGAAGGCGAACTGGCCCGCACCATTGAAACGTTAGGCCCGGTGAAGAGTGCCCGCGTGCACCTGGCAATGCCTAAACCCTCTTTATTTGTTCGGGAACAGAAATCCCCTTCAGCTTCCGTTACCGTGAACCTCGAGCCCGGCCGCGCGCTGGACGAAGGGCAAATCAGCGCGGTAACGCATCTCGTCTCCAGCGCCGTCGCCGGCCTGCCGCCGGGTAACGTGACGCTGGTGGATCAAAGCGGACACCTGCTGACGCAATCCAATACCGCCGGGCGTGACCTGAACGACGCGCAGCTGAAATACGCCGCCGACGTTGAAAGCCGTCTCCAGCGCCGCATCGAAGCGATCCTCGGCCCGGTGGTGGGCAACAGCAACGTGCACGCCCAGGTGACCGCGCAGATTGACTTCTCTAATAAAGAACAAACCGAAGAGCAATACAGCCCGAATGGCGATGCGGCTCAGGCGGTCATGCGTTCACGCCAGATCAACTCCAGCGAACAGATCGGCGGGGCCTATCCTGGCGGCGTGCCGGGCGCCCTCTCTAACCAGCCAGCACCGGCAAACGCGGCGCCGATTTCCACGCCGCCGGCCAACCAGCAGAACGGTCAGCAAAATAATCAGCAGACCACCTCAACGACCAATAACGCCGGTCCGCGCTCCAGCAGCCGTAACGAAACCACGAACTATGAAGTGGACCGGACGATCCGCCACACTAAGCTGAACGTGGGCGATATTCAGCGTCTTTCCGTTGCGGTGGTGGTGAACTACAAAACCCTGCCGGACGGCAAACCGTTGCCGTTAACCGCCGAGCAGATGAAGCAGATTGAGAACCTGACCCGCGAAGCGATGGGCTACTCCGAGAAGCGCGGCGATACCCTCAACGTGGTGAACTCTCCGTTTAACTCGGTTGAAGAGACCGGCGGTGAACTGCCGTTCTGGCAACAGCAGGCGTTTATCGACCAGCTGATGTCCGCAGGCCGCTGGCTGCTGGTGCTGATTGTCGCGTGGCTGCTGTGGCGTAAGGGCGTTCGTCCTCAGCTCCAGCGCCGTGCTGAAGCCGAAAAAGCGGCGCGCGAGCAGATGAATACGCGTCAGGAAACGGAAGAAGCGGTTGAAGTTCGCCTCAGCAAAGATGAACAGATGCAGCAGCGTCGTGCTAACCAGCGCATGGGCGCTGAGGTGATGAGCCAGCGCATTCGCGAAATGTCAGATAACGATCCGCGCGTCGTGGCGCTGGTCATCCGCCAGTGGATGGGTAACGAACATGAGTAATACGCTTACGGGCACCGATAAAAGCGTCATCCTGCTGATGACCATTGGCGAAGATCGCGCGGCAGAGGTGTTTAAACACCTCTCCCAGCGAGAAGTGCAAATTCTCAGTGCGGCGATGGCCAACGTGCGTCAAATCTCCAACAAACAGCTGACCGAAGTACTGTCAGAGTTTGAACAGGAAGCCGAACAGTTTGCCGCGCTGAACGTCAACGCCAACGACTACCTGCGCTCCGTGCTGGTCAAGGCGCTGGGCGAAGAGCGTGCCGCCAGCCTGCTGGAAGACATTCTGGAAACCCGCGATACCGCCAGCGGTATCGAAACGCTCAACTTTATGGAGCCGCAGAGCGCCGCCGACCTGATTCGCGACGAGCACCCGCAGATTATCGCCACCATCCTGGTTCACCTCAAACGCGGTCAGGCGGCGGATATTCTGGCCCTGTTCGAAGAGCGCCT
Source organism: Enterobacter cloacae complex sp. P13B (assembly GCF_014895915.1). NCBI lineage: Bacteria > Pseudomonadati > Pseudomonadota > Gammaproteobacteria > Enterobacterales > Enterobacteriaceae > Enterobacter > Enterobacter cloacae complex sp. P13B. The sequence continues at coordinate 17,906 of NZ_JADBQN010000052.1, read as the reverse complement.
GCGTCACGACGTGATGCTGCGTATCGCGACCTTCGGCGGCGTTCAGCCGGCCGCGCTGGCGGAGCTGACCGAAGTGCTAAACAACCTGCTCGACGGCCAGAACCTCAAGCGCAGCAAAATGGGCGGCGTGAGAACGGCGGCGGAAATCATCAACCTGATGAAAACGCAGCAGGAAGAAGCCGTCATTTCGGCGGTTCGCGAATTCGACGGCGAGCTGGCGCAGAAAATCATCGACGAGATGTTCCTGTTCGAAAACCTGGTCGAAGTGGACGATCGCAGCATTCAGCGCCTGCTCCAGGAAGTGGACTCCGAGTCGCTGCTTATCGCCCTCAAAGGCGCCGAACAGCCGCTGCGCGAGAAGTTCCTGCGCAACATGTCCCAGCGTGCGGCCGATATCCTGCGCGACGACCTTGCCAACCGCGGCCCGGTGCGTCTGTCTCAGGTGGAAAACGAACAGAAAGCCATCCTGCTTATCGTTCGTCGTCTGGCGGAAACCGGCGAGATGGTGATTGGCAGCGGAGACGACACCTATGTCTAATGAGCTGTCGTGGAAGCGCTGGACGCCGGACGATCTGGCCCCTCCCCTTGCCGAATTCACGCCCGCGGTGGTCTCGCCCGCAGAGCCCGACGCGGACGTTGAACAGCCCGAGCTGAGCGAAGAGGAGCAGCAAGCGCAGATGCTGGCGCAGCTACAAATGCAGGCGCACGAGCAGGGCTATAACGCCGGTCTGAACGAAGGCCGCCAGAAGGGGCACGATCTGGGGTACCAGGAAGGCCTGGCGAAAGGGTTAGAGCACGGCATCGATCAGGCACGCCAGCAGCAGGCGCCGATCCATGCCCGCATGCAGCAGCTGGTCAGCGAGTTCCAGCACACGCTGGACGCGCTGGACAGCGTGATCGCCTCGCGACTGATGCAGATGGCGCTGGAAGCCGCGCGTCAGGTTATCGGCCAGACGCCCGTGGTGGATAACACCGCGCTGATCAAACAAATTCAGGGTCTGCTTCAGCAGGAGCCGCTGTTCAGCGGCAAACCGCAGCTGCGCGTCCACCCGGACGATCTGCAGCGCGTTGAAGAGAGCCTTGGCGCAACGCTTAGCCTGCACGGCTGGCGTCTGCGCGGCGACCCATCCTTACACCACGGCGGATGCAAAGTCTCTGCCGATGAAGGCGACCTGGATGCCAGCGTCGCCACCCGCTGGCAGGAACTGTGTCGCCTGGCGGCACCGGGAGTCGTCTGATGACCGCACGCCTTACCCGCTGGCTCACCACGCTCGACAACTTTGAGACGAAGATGGCGCAACTGCCATCTGTTCGTCGTTATGGGCGACTGACGCGCGCCACCGGTCTGGTACTGGAGGCCACCGGCCTGCAGCTTCCCCTGGGTGCGACCTGCGTCATTGAGCGTCAGGATGGGCAGGAAACGCGTGAAGTGGAAAGCGAAGTGGTCGGGTTTAACGGCCAGCGCCTGTTCCTGATGCCGCTTGAAGAGGTGGAAGGCATACTGCCCGGCGCGCGCGTTTACGCGAAAAACATCAGCGGCGACGGGCTGCAAAGCGGGAAACAGCTGCCGCTTGGCCCTGCCCTGCTCGGCCGCGTGCTGGACGGCAGCGGGAAGCCGCTGGATGGCCTGCCCGCGCCGGACACCACCGAAACCGGCGCGCTGATTACCCAGCCGTTCAACCCCCTGCAGCGTACCCCTATTGAGCACGTGCTGGATACCGGCGTGCGTCCGATTAACGCCCTGCTCACCGTAGGGCGCGGACAGCGCATGGGCCTGTTCGCCGGTTCCGGCGTCGGGAAATCCGTCCTGCTCGGCATGATGGCGCGCTATACCCAGGCCGACGTGATCGTCGTGGGGCTGATCGGCGAGCGTGGTCGCGAAGTAAAAGACTTTATTGAAAACATTCTGGGTGCGGAAGGCCGCGCCCGCTCGGTGGTGATCGCCGCGCCGGCGGACGTGTCGCCGCTGCTGCGTATGCAGGGTGCCGCCTACGCCACCCGTATCGCCGAAGATTTTCGTGACCGCGGCAAGCACGTGCTGCTGATCATGGACTCCCTCACCCGCTACGCGATGGCGCAGCGTGAAATTGCGCTGGCCATCGGCGAGCCGCCGGCCACCAAAGGCTATCCGCCTTCGGTCTTCGCCAAACTTCCGGCGCTGGTAGAGCGTGCGGGGAACGGCATCAGCGGCGGCGGCTCCATCACCGCGTTCTATACGGTGCTGACCGAGGGCGATGACCAGCAGGACCCGATTGCCGACTCCGCGCGCGCGATCCTGGACGGCCATATCGTGCTGTCGCGCCGCCTGGCCGAAGCCGGGCACTACCCGGCGATTGATATTGAAGCGTCCATCAGCCGTGCGATGACGGCATTGATTACCGAGAAGCACTACGCCCGCGTGCGTAACTTCAAACAACTGCTTTCCAGCTTCCAGCGCAACCGCGATCTGGTCAGCGTGGGGGCGTATGCCAAAGGCAGCGACCCGATGCTCGACAAGGCGATTAGCCTGTGGCCGCAGCTGGAGGCGTTTTTACAACAGGGCATTTTTGAGCGTGCCGACTGGGAAGATTCAATCCAGGCGCTGGAGCTGATTTTCCCGCAGGTGTAACACAGGTGGAGGGCGAAGGTCATGGCGCAAAACAGCGCGTTATCAACGCTGAAAGATCTGGCTGAAAAAGAAGTTGATGATGCCGCATTGCAGCTTGGCGCAATGCGACGCGGGTGCCAGCAGGCTGAAGAACAGTTGAAGATGTTAATCGACTATCAGCATGAATATCGCACCAACCTCAATACCGATATGACGCAGGGCATTGGCAGCCAGCGCTGGATTAACTATCAGCAGTTTATCCAGACGCTGGAGAAGGCGATAGAGCAGCACCGCCAGCAGCTAAACCAGTGGACCCAAAAAGTCGATACCGCGCTGAATTTCTGGCGCGAGAAAAAACAGCGGCTGCAGGCCTGGCAGACCTTACAGGATCGGCAGATTGCAGCCTCGACCCTGGCGGAAAATCGCCTGGATCAGAAGAAAATGGATGAGTTTGCCCAGCGCGCATCAATGAGGAAACCGGAATGATCACACTGCAACAACTGCTGATGAGCGACAGCGACCCGTCAGGCGGGATGCAAACAGGGAAAGGCTCCGAGGGGGCACAGGACTTTCTCTCCCTGCTGGCGGGCGCCCTGACGGATGCAACGGGCAAGGGCAACGATGCGCCGCTCACCCTGGCGGATCTGAAAGCCGCCGGCAGCAAGCTGTCGAAGGTCGCGCAGGATGCCAAAGGCGATACCGCTCTGCAGGCCAAAATTGCCGACCTGCTCTCGCGTCAGCCTGCGCTGAATGGTGTTGAAACGTCGGAGTCCGCGCCGCTTGAAACGTTGGTCTCCGGGCTGGTACCGCTGTCAAAGGGCGACGCGCTTAAGACGCTCACTGCGGCCAACGGTAAAGATGACGCTAAAACCGAGCTGAGCGAAGACGAGCTGGCGGGGCTAAGCGCGCTGATGGCGATGCTGCCGCACCAGCAGACGACCGCCTCTCGTGCGGCTGGCAGCGACGGCGTTGACGCCACCGCGGCTCTGAGTTCAGCAACGCTTTCGCAAAACGGTGCAGGACAGCCGCCGTCCCTGAACGCGCCTGCGGGAAGCCATGATAAAGCGCCGCTTTCTGCGTCCTATCAGAGCCAGGCGAAGAACAACGGTCCGGATCTCGCCGCCAACGCGCCAGCCACACCGGTCGTGGCCGCAGCCGCTGAGAAGCAGGACTTCGCCAGCGCCTCCTCGTCATCTTCGCCGACCGCTACCCTGGCGCCGATTATCTCCAGCCATGCGGCCAGCCAGCCTGCCGCAACCGTTGCCACCGCCCCGGTGCTAAGCCAGCCTCTGGGCACGCAGGAATGGCAGCAGTCCCTGAGCCAGCACATTACCCTGTTCACTAAGCAGGGCCAGCAGACGGCGGAGCTGCGCCTGCATCCGGAAGATCTGGGCCAGGTGCAAATCTCGCTGAAGCTGGACGATAACCAGGCACAGCTGCAGATGGTCTCTGCGCACAGCCACGTGCGCGCGGCGCTGGAAGCCGCGCTGCCGGTCCTGCGAACCTCGCTGGCGGAAAACGGCATTCAGCTTTCTCAAAGCAGCGTCAGCAGCGAGAGCTTTGCCGGGCAACAACACTCTTCATCCCAGCAGCACCATGCTTCACGCCCGGGCCAGCACGGCGGTTTTAATGAAGAGAGCGATGAGCTCCTGCCGACCCCTGCCGCCCTGCAATCCGCGGCGCGCGGTAACGGTGCCGTAGACATCTTCGCCTAAACGCCAGAGGTAGCGTGATTATCCCCGTCTTTTCCACGCTTTGACGACGGCAGGACACGGGATAATCACCTTATTAAGCTGTACCGAAACAGGAAGCTCGTATCAGATGACAGACTCCGCTATCACCAAAAAAAGCAAGCGTTCCATCTGGATCCCGCTGCTGGTGTTGATCACGCTCGCCGCCTGCGCTACCGCGGGCTATAGTTACTGGCGTATGCAGCAGGAACCTTCAACCGCTGCGGCCAAAGCCGAACCTGCCCCACCGCCGGCACCGGTCTTTTTCCCTTTGGACACCTTCACCGTTAACCTCGGTGATGCGGATCGCGTGCTGTATGTCGGTATTACGCTGCGCCTGAAGGACGAAGCAACCCGCGCGCGCCTGAACGATTATCTGCCGGAAGTGCGTAGCCGCCTTCTCCTGCTGTTTTCTCGTCAGGACGCCTCCGCGCTGGCTACCGACGTGGGTAAGCAAAAGCTGGTCGACGCCATCAAGCAGACGCTGGCCACCCCGCTGGTAAACGGTCAACCTAAGCAGGAAGTCACTGACGTTCTGTACACAGCCTTTATTCTGCGGTAACGACATGGGCGACAGTATTCTTTCTCAGGCAGAAATCGACGCGCTGCTTAACGGCGACAGCGATAAGAGTGACGACCCGCAACCGGGTCTTACCGGCGACGATAATATTCGTCCTTACGATCCCAATACCCAGCGTCGCGTGGTACGTGAACGTCTGCAGGCGCTGGAGATCATTAACGAACGTTTTGCACGTCAGTTCCGTATGGGGCTGTTTAACCTGCTGCGTCGTAGCCCGGATATCACGGTCGGTGCGATCCGCATCCAGCCGTATCATGAGTTTGCCCGCAACCTGCCGGTGCCAACCAACCTTAACCTGATTCATCTGAAGCCGCTGCGCGGCACCGGTCTGGTGGTGTTTTCCCCAAGCCTGGTTTTCATCGCGGTGGATAACCTGTTCGGCGGCGACGGGCGTTTTCCGACCAAAGTGGAAGGTCGTGAATTTACCCACACCGAGCAGCGCGTCATTAACCGCATGCTGAAGCTGGCGCTGGAATCCTACAGCGACGCGTGGAAAGCGATTAACCCGCTGGAAGTGGAGTACGTCCGTTCTGAGATGCAGGTGAAATTTACCAATATCACCACCTCCCCGAACGATATCGTCGTCAATACGCCGTTCCACGTGGAGATCGGTAACCTGACCGGTGAGTTCAACATTTGCCTGCCGTTCAGCATGATTGAACCGCTGCGCGAGCTGCTGGTTAACCCGCCGCTGGAGAACTCACGCAACGAAGATCAGAACTGGCGTGAAAACCTGGTGCGCCAGGTGCAGCACTCGCAGCTGGAGCTGGTGGCGAACTTCGCCGACATTTCGATGCGGTTATCCCAGATCCTGAAATTACAACCCGGCGACGTTTTGCCGATAGACAAACCCGACCGCATTATTGCCCACGTAGATGGTGTCCCCGTACTTACAAGCCAGTACGGCACGATTAACGGTCAGTATGCGTTACGCGTTGAGCACTTGATCAACCCGATTTTGAATTCGCTGAATGAGGAACAGCCCAAATGAGTGACATGAACAATCCGTCCGATGAAAACAGCGGAGCACTGGACGATCTGTGGGCTGACGCGTTAAACGAGCAAAAAACGACTCCGACAAAAAGCGCGGCGGACGCGGTATTCCAGCAGTTAGGCGGCGGCGACGTCAGCGGCACGCTGCAGGACATCGACCTGATTATGGACATCCCGGTTAAGCTGACCGTTGAACTGGGACGCACCCGGATGACTATTAAAGAGCTGCTGCGCCTCACGCAGGGTTCAGTTGTGGCCCTTGACGGCCTGGCCGGCGAACCGCTGGATATTCTGATCAACGGTTATCTGATTGCCCAGGGTGAAGTGGTGGTGGTTGCCGATAAATACGGCGTGCGCATCACCGACATCATCACCCCGTCTGAACGCATGCGTCGTCTGAGCCGTTAAGCATGAAAACCCAGGCAACAATATCACAGCCTTCCGCCGTTCCCGGCTCCCCGCTGCTCCAGGTGAGCGGGGCGCTGTTCGGTATTATTGCCTTTATTCTTATCGCCGCCTGGCTGGCAAAGCGTTTTGGCCTGGCGGGTAAAACTGCCGGCACCCGCGGCCTGAAGGTCAGCGCCAGCACGACGCTTGGGCCGCGCGAACGCGTGGTCATCGTCGATGTGGAAGATGCGCGTCTGGTTCTGGGCGTAACCGGCTCAAACATCAACGTATTACATAAACTGCCGCCCGCCCCGGTCACGGTGGACGAGCGCGCACAAGCCCCTGCGGATTTTCAGTCCGTCATGAAGAGTTTGCTTAAGCGTTCCGGGAGAACCTGATGCGCCGTTTGTTATCCCTGACGCTTGCGGGCGTTGGCCTGTTTGCTCCTGCGGTTTATGCGCAGCTGCCCGGTCTGGTCTCCACGCCGATTGCGGGTGGCGGCCAGAGCTGGTCGCTCCCGGTTCAGACGCTGGTGTTCATCACCTCGCTGACCTTTATTCCGGCCATTCTGCTGATGATGACCAGCTTTACCCGCATCATCATCGTTTTTGGTCTGCTGCGAAACGCGCTGGGCACCCCTTCGGCGCCGCCAAACCAGGTGCTTCTGGGGCTGGCGCTGTTTTTGACCTTTTTCATCATGTCGCCGGTGATCGATAAGATTTATACCGACGCCTACCAGCCGTTCAGCGAAGACAAAATTTCGATGCAGGAGGCGCTGGAAAAAGGCGCGCAGCCGCTGCGGGAATTTATGCTGCGCCAGACGCGCGAGGCGGACCTGGCCCTCTTCGCCCGTCTGTCCAACACCGGCGAGCTGCAGGGCCCGGAAGCGGTACCGATGCGCATTCTGCTGCCGGCCTATGTCACCAGCGAGCTGAAAACCGCGTTCCAGATTGGCTTTACCATCTTTATTCCGTTCCTGATTATCGACCTGGTGATCGCCAGCGTCCTGATGGCGCTCGGGATGATGATGGTGCCGCCCGCCACCATTGCCCTGCCCTTTAAGATCATGCTTTTTGTGCTGGTCGACGGCTGGCAGCTGCTGGTCAGCTCGCTGGCGCAAAGTTTTTACAGTTAAGGAACGGCAATGACACCCGAATCGGTCATGATGATGGGCACGGAAGCGATGAAAATCGCCATTGCCGTTGCCGCGCCGCTGCTGCTTGTCGCGCTGGTTACCGGCCTGATTATCAGTATTCTTCAGGCCGCCACGCAGATTAACGAAATGACGCTGTCGTTCATTCCGAAAATCATCGCCGTGTTCGTGGCGATTATCGTGGCCGGACCGTGGATGCTGAACCTGCTGCTGGACTATATGCGCAACCTGTTTACCAATCTGCCGTACATCATCGGCTGACCTGACGATGCTGCACTTCACCAGCGACCAGTGGGTTCAGTGGCTCGGCGTCTATTTCTGGCCGATGCTGCGCATTCTGGCGCTTATCTCCACCGCCCCCATTCTTAGCGAGAAATCGATACCCAAGCGCGTTAAGGTGGGGCTGGGCATTATCATCACCATTATCGTCGCCCCTTCCCTGCCACCCGTGGATATTCCCATCTTCTCGGCTAACGCAATATGGGTCGCTTTACAGCAGGTGATGATTGGCGTCGCCGTGGGCTTTACCATGCAGCTCGCCTTCGCCGCCGTGCGCACGGCAGGTGAGTTGATTGGCCTGCAGATGGGGCTATCGTTCGCCACGTTTGTCGATCCCGGAAGCCATCTCAACATGCCGGTGCTGGCGCGCATCATCGATCTGCTCGCCATGCTGCTGTTTTTGTCGCTCAACGGTCATCTCTGGCTCATCTCCATGCTGGTGGATACTTTCCATACGCTGCCGATCGGTGATAACCCGGTCAACAGCAATGCCTTCCTCGCGCTGACCCGCGCGGCGGGGCTGATCTTCCTCAACGGTCTGATGCTGGCTCTGCCGATCATCACCCTGCTGCTCACCGTCAACCTGGCATTAGGCTTGCTGAACAGAATGGCACCACAGCTCTCGGTGTTTGTGATTGGTTTTCCGCTAACCTTGACGGTCGGAATTTTATTAATGTCATTACTGATGCCCCTTATCGCCCCCTTCTGTGAACATTTATTCGGCGAGATATTCAATCTGTTAGCGGATATTGTCAGCGAATTGCCACGTAAATAATAGTCCTCACGATCGCTATTGTCTTTCTGAGGATATTCCTAAAATAAAACGCGAAAAACATCTTCCAGGATATATCTGACGCGGTTTAAATGTTTCTAACCACCTCACAATACTTAATATTTACTTTACTTTAAGAAGATTCCTGGCAAATTATACGTAACTTTACGGGATAGTGAGTCCGCCTGAAAGTCTTTGTCATGCTCACAGGTTTATTATTTTTTTCCATCCCGTATGGCTGTTTTGAGCTCTCAGGCAGATGGTGAATTATCGTTACGCATTGAGTGAGGGTATGCCATGTCAACGATCATTATGGATTTATGCAGCTACACCCGGCTAGGGTTAACCGGGTACCTGGCAAGCAGAGGGGTAAGAAAGAGAGACATCAACGATGCACACACCGTTGAAGAACTCGCAGCCGCTTGTGACGAACTCAAACCAGGCGTGGTGTTTATTAATGAGGACTGTTTCATTCACGATCCAGCCAACAGTCAGCACATTAAGCAAATCATTAATCAGCATCCAAAAACCCTGTTTATTGTTTTTATGGCGATCGCGAATATCCATTTCGATGAGTATTTGTTGGTCCGTAAAAATTTATTGATCAGTTCTAAGTCGATTAAACCCGAGTCGCTGGATGACATTCTGGGTGATTATTTGAATAAAGAAGTTAAAAATGTAGGAGCGGTTAACTTACCCACCCTTTCATTAAGCAGGACTGAATCAAGTATGCTGCGAATGTGGATGGCTGGACAAGGAACTATTCAGATCTCTGACCAGATGAATATTAAAGCGAAAACCGTTTCGTCACACAAAGGAAATATTAAAAGGAAAATTAAAACGCATAATAAGCAAGTGATCTATCACGTGGTACGTCTGACCGATAATGTGACGAACGGGATTTTCGTCAACATGCGTTAGTGGCTTAAACCCCTTTGCACCCTACCTTTGATCTCTGGCCTGGCCAGAGATTTTTGCTTTTGCGGACGTGGTCGGGCACGCGCAATGCCACCCGACGCCGTACTACTCCGCTTTCTCAACAAAAATGCCGTCCGGATGCCCCAGTTCGTTAAAAAACCAGATGCCGAGCGGGTAGTCTTCCAGTGAGACCAGGTACATTGTGCCTTCACTAAACTCTTCAATTGCCAGCACCACCCCCGGGCGGCGCGGCCCACCGTCCGTTTTAACGGTTACCCGATCGTTGACCTTCATACATTCCTCCTCTGGTTTTGAGCCAGTGTAGAACAAAACGCAAAAACACACATCGCCGCACGGCGTGAATGGCGTTTTTATACACAGTCTATACTTACCGTGGACACGGTTTAATGAGGAGCCCCGTAATGAAGACCGATAAAGAGTACAGCGACACCATCAAACGCGAGGTCGAGGTGGATGTCGATGCCCTGCTGGCCGCCATCAATGAGATCAGTGAGTCAGAAGTCCGCCGCACGGACGATGGTTCGGACCACGTCATTGTTAACGGGAGGGATTATCACACCTACCGCGAGCTGGCGGAGGCCTTCGAGCTGGATATTCATGACTTTAGCGTGTCTGAAGCAAATCGTTAGCACGAAAAAAATCCCGGTCATGGGGATGGCCGGGATCAAAACTTGCTTATGCAAGAAGCACTTGAAAATTCGTTACACCAGGAAATCTGATGTACAAACAACACTATCCCCAACGATTTTGCATGACAAGCATATATTCTTACGATGAATATAATATTTTTAACATAATCGTTTTGGTTATGAGCAACAACATGCGCCGAATGCGGGTTTGGCTGGATCGGTTCTCCTCAATCCGGTTTAAGCCCAGATATTTTTTAGGAATATTCTTAGATTAAGGCTCATTCGTTTTCGGGAGTTACTATGCTTTCACTCCGGGGTCCCCTGCTGATTTTTTCCGATCTGGATGGGTCGCTGCTGGATATTCATACCTATGAGTGGCAGCCCGCAATGCCGTGGCTGGATAAACTGCAGGACAACCAGGTGCCGGTAATTCTTTGCAGCAGCAAGAGCGCGGCAGAGATGCTGGATATTCAGCAGGATCTGGGTCTGGAAGGGTTACCGTTTATCGCTGAGAACGGCGCGGTGATTCAGCCTGACGTGCGCTGGGAAATGGGTCAGCGCCACATCAACGGTATGACGCACCGGGAGATTCGTCCGCTTATTGAGCAAATCCGCCAGCAGGCGGGCTTCAAATTCACCACCTTTGACGACGTGGACGACCGCGTTATTAGCGAATGGACGGGGATGACCCGCTACCGCGCGGTGCTTGCCCGCAAGCATGACGCCTCCGTCACGCTCATCTGGCGTGATTCCGACGAAGCCATGGCCCGGTTTGAAGCGGCGCTGGCGCAACGCGGGCTGAAATGCCTGCAGGGTGCCCGTTTCTGGCATATTCTCGATGCCGGCTGCGGTAAGGACGTTGCGGCTAACTGGCTAATCGCGCAGTACCGTGAACGGGAAAATATTGAACCCACGACCCTGGGGCTCGGCGATGGGCCGAACGACGCGCCGCTGCTGGACAGCGTGGACTTCGCGGTGGTGATTAAGGGGATAAACCGGCAGGGTATTACGTTACGGGACGATAACCCCCGCCGGGTTTATCACACCCGGCAGGCGGGACCGCTCGGCTGGAAGGAGGGGCTGGATCACTTTTTGTCATGATCGTGCCAGACAACCCGGTTACGTCCGTCCTGTTTAGCTTTATATAACCGGGCATCCGCCACGGACTGCAGCTGTTCGAAATCGTAATTTTCGTTTTCCCGGGCGCTGCTGACGCCGAGTGACGCGCTGATGCGCAGGGTCGTACTCTTCTTCACCAGAATCTCCTTGCTGTTGATTCGGCAGCGAATACGCTCCGCGACGCCTCTCGCCTCCTCAAGACCGAGCCCCGGCAGGACGATACAAAACTCTTCCCCGCCCACGCGTCCTGCCACGTCGTTTTTACGCAATGCGCTGGAAATCAGCCCTGCCGAGTGGGAAAGCACCTTATCACCGGCCTGGTGACCGAACCGATCGTTGACGCTTTTAAAATGGTCGAGGTCTAACTGAATGACCGAGAACGGCAACGACTGTTGATGACACTTCTTCGCCAGCAGTTTCGCGCGTTCGAACAGCGCGCCGCGATTATTCAGGCGGGTTAGCGGGTCGTGCCAGGCCTGCCACTTGAGCGAGTGCTGCAGCGTATACATATTGCTGACCATCCGGCGGATCACCAGCCACGAAATCAGCAGCATCGCGGTAAAGAGCGCCCACAGTAATGCCAGTACGATACTGATGCTGCCGAAGTCGCCCTGTACCCCTTCCTGCAGAGTATGGACACGCAAAACCAGGCCATCAAAATGATCGAGCCGCTGCCAGCTAATGAAACGGCTGCCGAGGCGGATGCCACCACCAGTATCGTGCTCGATCGCCTGCGCTATCTGCGCGAGTTCCCGTTCATCGAAATGGTTCACCTGTTTATCTGTCTTTTCAGAGGAGGCAATCATATTGAGCCGGGAGTCGTACAGCTGATACTCCCCCTCCGTACGGTCGTCCGTCGCCTCTGCCAGCAGGCGTTGCATCGTATTCAGTGAGAAATCCATCGCCACCACGCCATACCAGTAGTGATTGAAATAAATGGGGACGCTGGCAGTGATCGTTCGCTCGTCACCGGTCCAGGATGACGGCGTGGAGATAAACCAGCGCACCGCGCGGGAGCGATTGTTACGTTCCGACTGCTGGGTAAACCAGGACTGCGTGACCAGGTGATAATAGCGGGGGATAATATCGCTCGCCTCTGTTAGCGTGTCCGTCGAAAGATAAAACCCGGCGCGTGAAACGTAGATCACCCGCGATTCACTATGCCTGCTCGACGTCGCCAGCCTGAGCAGATAACCCACCTCAAGCGCGGCTGAAATTTCATTGCTGATGCGTTCAGCGTCCCGGTTCAGAATCGACGTTTTTTCAACAAACGCATCCGAGACGCCGTTAATCGGAAGTGTGCGATTTCTATCAACGAGGAGCTGCCAGGTGGGACGCATGCGTAATGCGTTAAAGTGCGATACTGCATCGTGCAAAACATTGAAGGCCAGCGGCGTCTGTAGCGCATCGCGGATGCTCTGGCGAAATAACAGCATTTTATCCACGCTGTACTGCAGCTGCCTGTCCAGCGAGCTGGCCACGGTTTCCAGGTGGTTGCGCTGGCTGGAGATATACGCCTCTTCGAGGACCACCACTTCACGCCAGGTCAGGAGGGTTGAAAATACCAGAACAGTGATAAAACAGAGGTTAACAATCAAACCCGGATTGCTACGCTTATGCAGCCATTGCAGAAAAGATCGTCTTACAACAAAGGTATCGCGCTGCACACACACTCCCTGATTACTGCCTTACACCCGGTACTTCAGTTAAAAACGCCCGGCAAAGCCGGGCGTTATGTGATTAAGCCTGATCGTGCTTGCGCTGGCCGTCACCCGGCTGAAGCTCATCTTCACGAAAGGCTTCCTGCTTAATGCTGTAGCCACCATGCCACCGACATTCCACCATTCCGCTGGAATACCCGGTGACAATCATGCGCGGGCCGCCCTTCTTAGGCTTAACTTCATCACTGACCAAAAAGACCATACCTGCCTCCTGTATCAGGGTGAAACTGTTTCAATTTAGACGAGGAATGGTCTTTTTGCACCCTGCGACGGGTAACAATTAGTGCGCCGTACCGCGCATTTTTTCGATCAGTTTCACCGCCGCCACCACGATAGCGCCAACGATAAAGCCCAGCACCAGATTAAGCAGCGTGGGCAGAATCGCTGCCACCACGCTCCCCTGCGCCGAGGCGAAATGTTCGATGGCATGGTGCAGCGGCGCAATGCCGTGGACCACAATGCCGCCGCCCACGAGGAACATCGCCAGGGTACCCACCACAGACAAGCTCTTCATCAGCCACGGCGCCAGCGTCAGTAAGCCTTTGCCGATGCCTTTAGCCACCGCGCTGGATTTCTCCTCCAGCCAGTAGCCGATATCATCCAGCTTCACGATCAGCCCGACCAGGCCGTAAACGCCCACCGTGACCAGAATGGCGATCCCAGAGAGGATCAACACCTGATTCAGCAGCGGCGCATCGGAGACGATGCCCAGCGTAATGGCGACAATTTCAGCCGACAGAATGAAGTCGGTGCGAATGGCGCCTTTGATTTTATCGCGCTCGAAAACTTTCGGATCCTGCGCGGCAAGCGCTTCAAGGCGCTGCTGGCGCGCCTCCGGGGTATCCTTCTGCTTGCGCGAGCTCAAAGAGTGCAGGACCTTCTCCACGCCTTCGAAGCACAAGAATGCCCCGCCAATCATCAGCAGCGGCGTGATGGCCCAGGGGATGAATGCGCTAATCAGCAGCGCCAGCGGCACCAGGATCACTTTGTTCAGAAACGAGCCTTTTGCCACGCCCCACACCACCGGCAGCTCACGGTTAGCCCGTACCCCGCTCACCTGTTGGGCGTTAAGCGAGAGATCGTCCCCCAGCACCCCTGCGGTTTTCTTCGCCGCCAGTTTCCCCATCACGGAAATATCATCCAGTAAGGTGGCAATATCATCCAGCAATGTTAATAAGCTACTTCCTGCCAAAATGGTGATCCTTCTTTTTTTGGTAATTAAGTGAATAGTATGGAGCAAAAGCGCAATCGCGGAAACAGGCAGCTTTCGTCAACAAAAAATTCACATCAACAACACAATTAAAGGGCTCGCCAGCGCGATAGTTTTCGCGTTTACTATCAGCGACCTTTTTATTTCGTCGTGAGGGATTATGCGTTTCCGGCAACTGCTTCCGCTTATCGGGGCACTTTTTTCGCTGTATATCATCTGGGGTTCCACCTATTTTGTCATTCGCATCGGCGTGGAAAGCTGGCCGCCGCTGATGATGGCGGGCATTCGCTTCCTCTCGGCGGGTGTGCTGCTGCTGGCCTTCCTGCTGCTGCGCGGGCATAAGCTTCCACCGCTCCGCCCAATGCTGAACGCCGCCCTGATAGGCCTGCTGCTGCTGGCGGTGGGGAATGGCTTTGTGACCATTGCCGAGCACCAGAACGTACCGTCAGGGATCGCCGCCGTGGTCGTTGCCACCGTACCGCTGTTTACCCTCTGCTTCAGCCGCCTTTTCGGCATCCGCACCCGCAAGCTGGAGTGGCTGGGGATTGGCATCGGCCTTGCCGGCATCATTCTGCTTAACAGCGGCGGTAACCTGAGCGGGAATCCGTGGGGCGCAGTGATTATCCTTATCGGCTCGATGAGCTGGGCGTTTGGTTCCGTATACGGTTCGCGTATCGAGCTGCCGACCGGCATGATGGCGGGGGCAATAGAGATGCTTGCGGCTGGGATTGTGCTGCTGCTGGCCTCAGCCCTGACGGGAGAGGAGCTGACTACCCTGCCGCCGTTGTCGGGCTTCCTGGCGGTAGGCTATCTGGCGCTGTTTGGCTCAATCATCGCCATCAACGCCTATATGTTCCTGATCCGTAACGTCTCACCGGCGGTTGCCACCAGCTATGCCTACGTCAACCCGGTCGTGGCCGTGCTGCTCGGCACCGGGCTTGGCGGTGAAACGCTCTCTCCGGTTGAGTGGTTAGCTTTAGGGGTGATTGTTTTTGCCGTCGTGCTGGTGACCTTAGGCAAATATTTGCTGCCGGCAAAGCCCGTGGTTACGCCATGCGAGGTGGAGAAACCGTAAGCGCGTGGATCCCCTGGGTGTCGATCTGCGCGGTTTCACCGCCGCCGCAGATCCACTCTTCCAGCCGTTCGCTCAGATCGGCATCGTTTAGCTTTAACCGCCCTCTCAACGCACACTCCCAGACGATCAGCACTCGCCAGCCCTGCGCGACAAGCGTGGCGAGATCGCGCGCGTCGCGCTCAACGTTCTTGCCAATCTTCTCCAGCCAGAAATCGGTGCGCGTCGCCGGAACTTTAAACAGGTAGCAGTCGTGATGATGCCAGAAACAGCCGTGGGTGAAGATAATGCACCGATACGCGTCAATGACGAAATCCGGGCGACCCGCAAGTGCGGGATCCTGCACGCGAAAGTCGAAGCCCGCCTGCGTCAGAAGCCCGGCCAGACGCTTTTCTATCGCGGTGTCACGCGTGCCGATGGCACGCATGTTTTTGCTCCGCGTGGCCTTATCGTGAACGTCCGCCATTGACGGCCTCACCCTGGCGGAGCGCCACCGCCTGTCTGATGCGCGAGGCCAGCAGTTTTGCCACCGCCGCGAACGCGGGCACCACCACCGAGTTGCCAAACTGACGGTAAGCCTGGGTGTCCGAAACCGGAATGCGAAAGCGGTAGCCCTGCGGCGTTTCAAAGCCCATCAGCCGGGCGCACTCCCGCGGCGTCAGTCGCCGCGGACGGTGACGCTGGTTTTGCGGATCGTCGAAATCTTTCTCGCCCAGCGCTTTATCCCAGCCTCTGTCGATCAGGATTTCCGCGCCGTCTTTATAGTAGCGAGCGGACAGCGTGCGGGTCACGCTGTGCGGATCGTTTGGGTTCACCATGCCAAACCCGAAGCCGTTGCCTTTGGCCTGATGCTTTTTGGCATAGCGGTAGAGGTATTTCCACAGGATCGGGGTAAGGATAAATTTCGCGTCGACCACCGGCTCCAGCAGGTCGGCAATGGTTGGACGACGCTCGGGGTATAAGGAGGGAATATCCCGCAGGGTGAAATCCCCCTTCAGATTGAGATCGCGGCGGAAACCGACGAGCACAATGCGTTCGCGATGCTGGGGCAGGAAGTGTTTCCCGTCGATAATTTTCGGGTCATCCGCGCCCATGTCCTCGGAATCAGCCACGTCATAGCCCAGCTCGTCCAGCGTTTGCATGATAATGCGGAAGGTCTTTCCACCGTCGTGGCTCTTTAAGTTCTTGACGTTTTCCAGCACGAATATGGCCGGGCGACGGGCGTCAATGATTCGGGCCACATCGAAAAACAGCGTTCCCTGCGTATCGCAGGCAAAACCGTGGGCGCGCCCGAGGGCATTCTTTTTGGAGACGCCGGCCAGCGAGAAAGGCTGACACGGGAAGCCCGCCAGCAGCACGTCATGCGCCGGAATCGTCTGGCGAATGTGCTCGGCGGCTTGTTCATCCGTGACGCCGCTTTTATGGCTCAGGGTAACGTCGCGGATATCGGCGTTGAAATGATGTTCATGCGGATCGCAGTACCAGTTCGCTTTATAGGTGCGTACCGCATGTTTGTTCCACTCGCTGGTAAACACGCACTGACCGCCGATAGCTTCAAAGCCGTGCCGGATGCCACCGATGCCGGCAAACAGATCGATAAAGCGGAAGGCATAGTTCGGGTGCGCGGCAGACGGCCGCGGAAGCAGATCTTGCAGATAACGAAACTCGCTTTCGCTCAGGCGGCGCCCTGCCCGATCGCTGGTCAGCAGTCGCTTAAGGATGGCCGGGCTCCAGTGGCTCTCGCCGTGCGCCACCAGCTGGTTTGCCAGCGTTTTAGCGTCATAAATATTCAGCAGCTGGCGCAGTAATGCCTGCACCGTTGCCGTTGACTTCTCAGCCTGCTCAGGCGCGGGCTCTGTCACTGATCGATTTTCCTGCATTCTTTTAACCGGGCAATAAAGACTGGAAACAGATTACCACAGTTCACTTTCGCAAACTGCGACGGAAGCGGTGTTGAATCTGGCTATCCAGCCCGATGCAGTCGCCCTGTAATTCGGCACTGAGTTTCGCCATAAACTGAATCAGAAAATCGGCGTTGTGCTGCGCGAGCTCGCGCCCGACGTCGGTTTGCATTGTATCAGGCAAGCGCAGCAGCTTGGTCTGAAAATGATCGAGCGCAAACGCCCGGTCATCAAGCGGGCGCGCGTCGGCAAACGGATCGTCCGCGTTAAAAAGCGGTACGCCCAGCGCGCCTGACACGGCAAACACGCGCGCCAGGCCAATCGCCCCCAGCGCCTCCAGACGATCTGCATCCTGGACAATTTTGGCCTCAATCGTGGACGGCGTCAGGCCGGCGCTGAAACTGTGCGCCTCGATGGCGTGCTCCACGGCGGCATAGCGATCGGACGGGAAGTCAGGAAAATCGCGGTGCAGAATGTCCCGCGTTCTGCGGGCAGCCAGACGCGACGACTGGCTGCGTTCGGGATGGTTTTTCGGCAGGCTAACGATGTCGTGAAAATAGCAGGCGGTCAGGATCGTCAGCGGGTCGACGTGGTGATGAACCATGATTTTCTGCGCCGTCAGCCAGACGCGACGGAAGTGTGAAATATCGTGCGCGGTGTCGTCGGTCGCGTGATGTTCATCAAGCCAGGATTCAAAGCGCTGCTGCCACTGTATGAGTTCCATCATCCTTTCCTGTTAGCAAATGGGCGCTGAATTATAACATAGCCAAATTAAATGATATTAAAAATAGAAAGGCGAAATACTTAATAATAATTACCCGCAATACATTCAAT
>NZ_JADBQN010000051.1:0-40966 GCF_014895915.1 Enterobacter cloacae complex sp. P13B | reverse complement strand
AAATTGTTAAAGAGCAGTGCCGCTTCGTTTTCACTGCGGCGCGGGGTGTGCATATTACGCTTTCCCGCTTCAGAGTCAACCCGTTATTTCAGGATTTTTTCTCTTCAACCGACCGGGTTAACTGTGAAGTGATTCACATCCGCCGTGTCGATGGAGGCGCATTATAGGGAGCTGCCGAGGAATGACAAGCGGAAATATGCATTTTTATTTCGACCGCTCACCTTTTCGCCAAAAAGGCTATTTCTGATGCTTTTTTATCTCTTTTGGCAGCTCTGCCAGACTATTAATCACCCAATCCGCTGCACTTTCTGCTTCTGGCGTTACGGGCTTACCGGTACGCACTAATATTTTGGTACCCACTCCCGCCGCTGCGGCCGCCTGCATATCTTCCAGCTTATCGCCCACCATATAAGAAGCAGCCATATCAATATGCAAGAACTCCTGCGCAGAGTTAAACATGCCCGGATGCGGTTTACGGCAGTCACAGGTCTGACGATATTCTTCTACCGTTCCCTGCGGGTGGTGCGGGCAGTAGTAAATGCCATCAAGATCGACCCCGCGATCGGCCAGCGACCAGTCCATCCATTCCGTCAGTGTCTCAAACTGCGCTTCGGTGAACTTACCACGCGCGATGCCGGACTGGTTCGTTACGACCACCAGCGCATAGCCCATCTCTTTTAGCTGGCGCATTGCCTCTATAACGCCGTCGATAAATTCGAATTCATCGATCTCATGCACATAACCGTGATCCACATTAATAGTGCCATCACGGTCGAGAAAAATTGCGGGTACTGATTTAGCCACCGATTTGCTCCTGAAAAAGGCCTGTTGAGCTAGTATCTCATGAATCGCAGCGCAATAAAGTGCTCATCGTACAGAGTTGGATTGATTTAGACGTCTGGATGCCTTAACATCCGTTTTGTTTACGGTCATCACCCGTATCTGGCAGAAGAAAATGCCACGGCTAACTTACATACGATAAAAATAATCTAATGATTAAACTTTCCAATATCACCAAAGTGTTCCAGCAGGGGAACCGAACCATTCAGGCGCTGAACAACGTCAGCCTGCATGTTCCTGCTGGTCAAATTTATGGCGTCATTGGCGCATCGGGTGCGGGTAAAAGCACGCTGATCCGTTGTGTTAACCTGCTTGAGCGCCCAACCCAGGGCAGCGTAGAAGTTGGCGGTCAGGAACTTACCGCCCTTTCGGAAAAAGAACTCACCAAAGCGCGCCGTCAAATTGGCATGATCTTCCAGCACTTTAACCTGCTGGCTTCCCGCACGGTGTTCGGCAACGTCGCCTTACCGCTGGAGCTGGATAACACGCCGAAAGAAGAAATGAAGCGTCGCGTTACCGAACTGCTCGACCTCGTGGGTCTGGGTGATAAGCATGATAGCTACCCGGCAAATCTGTCCGGTGGGCAGAAGCAGCGTGTTGCTATTGCCCGCGCGCTGGCCAGCAATCCAAAAGTACTGCTGTGCGACGAAGCTACCAGCGCACTGGATCCAGCCACCACACGTTCTATTCTGGAACTGCTGAAGGACATTAACCGTCGCCTGGGCCTGACGATCCTCCTTATTACGCACGAGATGGACGTGGTGAAACGCATCTGCGACTGCGTGGCGGTCATTAGCAACGGTGAACTGATCGAGCAGGACACCGTAAGCGAAGTGTTTTCCCATCCGAAAACGCCGCTGGCGCAGCAGTTTATTCAGTCCACGCTGCATCTGGATATTCCAGAAGATTATCTGGAGCGTTTGAAAACCGAGGCAACGGCGGACAGCGTCCCGATGTTGCGTATGGAATTCACCGGTCAGTCCGTTGATGCCCCTCTGCTTTCCGAAACCGCGCGTCGCTTTAACGTGAACAACAACATTATTAGCGCGCAGATGGATTACGCCGGTGGCGTGAAATTCGGCATCATGCTGACGGAAATGCACGGCACTCAAGAAGAAACCCAGGCCGCAATCGCCTGGCTGCAAGAACATCATGTAAAAGTAGAGGTACTGGGTTATGTCTGAGCCGATGATGTGGCTACTGGTTCGGGGCGTTTGGGAAACGCTGGCAATGACCTTTGTATCGGGTTTCTTTGGTTTTGTGATTGGCCTGCCGGTAGGCGTACTGCTGTACGTGACGCGTCCGGGTCAAATCATTGAGAATGCGAAGCTCTACCGTACGCTCTCCGCGCTGGTGAATATCTTCCGTTCCATCCCGTTTATTATTCTGCTGGTGTGGATGATTCCGTTTACCCGCGTGATCGTCGGCACATCGATTGGTCTGCAGGCGGCTATCGTTCCGCTGACCGTAGGCGCTGCGCCGTTTATCGCCCGTATGGTGGAGAACGCCCTGCTGGAGATCCCAACCGGTTTGATTGAAGCTTCTTGTGCAATGGGGGCAACACCTATGCAGATCGTCCGCAAGGTTCTGCTGCCTGAAGCACTGCCGGGCCTGGTGAACGCGGCAACGATTACGCTTATTACTCTGGTAGGGTATTCCGCGATGGGCGGTGCAGTTGGCGCTGGCGGTTTAGGACAGATTGGTTATCAGTACGGCTATATTGGATATAACGCTACCGTGATGAATACCGTTCTGGTATTGCTGGTTGTTCTGGTTTACTTAATCCAGTTCTCTGGCGATCGCATCGTCCGGGCTGTTACTCACAAATAACGTTACACACAACACAAACTCGACGAGTTAAGGATAAAACATGGCGTTTAAATTAAAGACCTTTGCAGCAGTAGGCGCGCTGATTGGATCTCTGGCACTGGTGGGTTGCGGTCAGGACGAAAAAGATCCAAACCATATTAAAGTGGGCGTTATCGTAGGTGCAGAACAGCAGGTTGCTGAAGTTGCTCAGAAAGTGGCGAAAGAAAAATACGGTCTGGACGTTGAGCTCGTAACCTTCAACGATTACGTTCTGCCGAACGAAGCGCTGAGCAAAGGCGATATCGACGCCAACGCCTTCCAGCATAAGCCATACCTGGATCAGCAGATCAAAGATCGCGGCTATAAGCTGGTTGGCGTGGGTAACACCTTCGTCTACCCGATTGCAGGCTACTCCAAGAAAATTAAATCGCTGGACGAACTGCAGCCGGGTTCTCAGGTAGCCGTGCCTAACGATCCAACCAACCTCGGACGCTCCCTGCTGCTGCTGCAGAAAGTGGGCCTGATCAAACTGAAAGACGGCGTTGGCCTGCTGCCAACCGTTCTGGATGTCACCGACAACCCGAAAAATCTGAAAATTGTTGAACTGGAAGCACCGCAGCTGCCGCGTTCTCTGGACGATGCGCAGATTGCCCTGGCCGTTATCAACACCACTTACGCCAGCCAGATTGGCCTGACGCCAGCGAAAGACGGTATCTTCGTTGAAGATAAAGACTCTCCGTACGTTAACCTGATCGTGACTCGCGAAGATAACAAAGACGCGGAAAACGTGAAGAAGTTCGTCCAGGCCTATCAGTCAGACGAAGTTTACCAGGAAGCCAACAAAGTGTTTAACGGCGGCGCTGTTAAAGGCTGGTAATCTCACCTCAGTGTAATATCATCAGGACGGGCTTATGCCCGTCTTGTCATTTGTGCAGTCACCTGATTCAATATCTGACGTTTTGATTATCCATTGAGGAATTATTATGCGTGCTTTACCGATCTGTCTTTTAGCACTCATGCTGAGCGGCTGTTCTATGCTAAGCAGATCTCCTGTTGAACCCGTTCAAAGCACGGCAACCCCGCCAAAAACAGAGCCTGCAAAACCGAAAGTGGTTCGCCCTGCGCCGGTTCGCATTATCACCAAGGCTGACGAACTGGTCGGCAAACCGTTCCGTGAACTGGGTGAAGTGAGCGGTGAATCCTGTCAGGCAACCAATCAGGACTCTCCACCGAATATCCCGACTGCGCGTAAACGCATGCAGATTAACGCCGCAAAAATGAAAGCTAACGCGGTGCTGCTGCACAGCTGCGAAGTCACCAGCGGCACGCCGGGCTGCTACCGTCAGGCGGTTTGCATCGGTTCTGCGCTGAACATTACGGCGAAATGAGTGCATTTAAGTTTGAGCAGATAGGCGCTATCCACTCTCCGTATAAAGAGAAGTTCGCCGTGCCCCGCCAGCCCGGTCTGGTCACCAGCGGCAGCGGCGAGCTTCATCTTCAGGCACCTTATAACCAGGCCGATGCGGTACGCGGGCTCGAGTCTTTCAGTCACTTATGGGTGGTATTTGTTTTTCACCAGACAATGGAAGGCGGCTGGCGTCCCACCGTGCGTCCCCCGCGCCTGGGCGGAAATGCGAGAATGGGCGTGTTTGCGACGCGCTCGACCTTCCGCCCAAACCCGATCGGGATGTCGCTGGTTGAGCTGAAAGGCATACGTTGCCAGAAGGATCAGGTCATCCTTGAGCTGGGCAGCCTGGACCTGGTTGACGGCACGCCGGTTATCGACATCAAACCCTATTTGCCTTTCGCCGAATCCCTCCCGAATGCGCGTGCAAGCTACGCTCAGGACACACCGCAGGCGGATATGCCAGTCTCGTTTACGCCTGAGATAGCCTTACAGCTGAGTCAGCTGGAGAAACGCTATCCTCGCTTACGGCATTTCATTACTGAAGTTCTGGCTCAGGACCCCCGTCCGGCCTATCGTAAAGAAGAGGAAGCAGGAAAGACGTATGCCGTCTGGCTGCTGGATTTTAACGTGCGCTGGCGCGTCACCGGGGCAGGTTTCGAAGTGTTTGCCCTTGAACCCAGGTAATTTTGTTCTCCTCTCTTTTGGCATCTTTGCCACACTGGTAAACTAAACCACTTTTTTTGTGTCAGGCTGGCGTTTCAGCCTGTTCCAATCGTCGAAATGGAACCGTAACAACATGCGTACTAGCCAATATCTGCTCTCCACTCTGAAGGAGACACCTGCCGACGCCGAAGTGATCAGCCATCAACTGATGCTGCGCGCCGGGATGATCCGCAAGCTGGCCTCCGGGTTATACACCTGGCTGCCGACCGGCGTGCGCGTCCTGAAAAAAGTCGAAAACATCGTGCGTGAAGAGATGAACAACGCCGGTGCTATCGAGGTGTCCATGCCCGTGGTTCAGCCCGCTGACCTGTGGCAGGAGAGCGGTCGTTGGGAGCAATATGGCCCAGAACTGCTGCGCTTCGTCGATCGCGGCGAGCGTCCGTTCGTTCTCGGTCCAACGCATGAAGAAGTCATTACCGATCTGATTCGTAACGAGCTGAGCTCTTACAAACAGCTGCCGCTGAACTTCTTCCAGATCCAGACCAAGTTCCGTGACGAAGTGCGCCCACGTTTCGGCGTGATGCGCTCTCGCGAATTCCTGATGAAAGATGCCTACTCTTTCCATACGTCACAGGAATCGCTGCAAGAGACCTACGACAAAATGTACGAGGCTTACAGCAAAATCTTCTCCCGCATGGGTCTGGATTTCCGCGCTGTGCAGGCTGATACCGGCTCCATCGGCGGTAGCGCGTCCCATGAGTTCCAGGTTCTGGCGCAGAGCGGTGAAGACGATGTGATCTTCTCTGACTCTTCAGACTACGCGGCGAACATCGAATTTGCAGAAGCGCTGGCACCAAAAGAACCTCGCGGCGCGGCAACGCAAGAGATGACGCTGGTTGATACGCCAAATGCGAAAACCATCGCCGAGCTGGTTGAGCAGTTCAGTCTGCCAGTCGAGAAAACCGTGAAAACGCTGCTGGTGAAATCCACCGAAGGCAGCGCTTACCCGCTGGTTGCCCTGCTGGTGCGTGGCGATCATGAACTGAACGAAGTGAAAGCCGAAAAGCTGCCGCAGGTCGCCAGCCCGCTGACGTTCGCCACGGAAGCGGAAATCCGCGCCGTCGTGAATGCCGGCCCAGGCTCTCTCGGTCCGGTGAATATGCCGGTTCCTGTCGTTATTGACCGCACGGTTGCTGCAATGAGCGACTTCTCCGCGGGTGCTAACATCGACGGTAAACATTACTTCGGCATTAACTGGGATCGCGACGTGGCGACGCCAGAAGTGGCAGACATCCGTAACGTGGTTGCAGGCGACCCAAGCCCGGACGGCCAGGGTACGCTGATGATCAAGCGCGGTATCGAAGTGGGCCACATCTTCCAGCTGGGTGATAAATACTCTCGTGCGCTGAACGCCGCCGTTCAGGGTGAAGATGGCCGTAACCAGATCCTGACCATGGGCTGCTACGGTATCGGGGTAACGCGCGTGGTGGCTGCGGCCATCGAGCAGAACTACGACGAGCGCGGCATCGTCTGGCCGGACAACATCGCGCCGTTCCAGGTGGCCATTCTGCCAATGAACATGCACAAGTCTTACCGCGTGCAGGAGCTGGCCGAGAAGCTGTACGCCGAGCTGCGCGCTCAGGGTATCGAAGTGCTGATGGATGACCGTAAAGAGCGTCCGGGCGTGATGTTTGCCGATATGGAACTGATCGGTATCCCGCACACCGTCGTCATCGGCGACCGTAACCTCGACAGCGATGAGATTGAATACAAATACCGTCGCAGCGGCGAAAAACAGATGATCAAGACCAGCGATATTCTTGATTACCTGGTGAAAGCCATCAAAGGCTAAACAAAAAACCCCGCTCTGGCGGGGTTTTTTAATGGCTCAACGTCAATTTATTTACTGTTACAGTCTTTACCCGCGACAAACTTCGCGTCTTTATCTGCCACCAGCGTTTTCACCATCTCCCCGCTATCCGGGTTTGGCTCCAGCGTAAAGTGGCCATCAACCGTCAGCAATACCGGCTTGCTGTCATTGCCGCGCGCCACGGCGTAATCACGTTCAAGCTGCGCATTGTTTGCCACGCTGACTTTTTTACCGGTAGCGCAGTCGGTAAAGATCGCCGCATCCGCCATATAGAAATACATCCCCCGCATCGCCATTGGCGTGGCTGGCAGCGCCGCTTTCACCGGCGTCAGCGTGTAGTTGAGCTGGGATTCAATCGGATTGCCTTCCCGGTCGAGCATTTCCATGTTCTCACCTTTTGGGCGGAACCAGGTTTTGTCACCGGAGGTATCCGTCAGGACCAGCTTCTCCGCCGTACGCGCCCATGTCCCGTAGGTGGCAAATGAAGAGGGTTCTTTCGCCCCCTGGTAGCGCTGGTTCATCACCCAGGTACCGTCTTTTTGCAGGAACAGTGACGTTTCAATGCCTTCGCAGTCCGCGCAAGGCAATACGCCGCGCCAGCTCTGCTGCATTGGCTTTAACTCTTCATTCTGCGCTGGCTGCAAAACCTGCGTTTCAGAACGGTTGTTACACCCGAAAAGCGCAAACAGTGTACTCACTGCCAGCGCTGAAAATAATGCTTTTTTCACAATGAATTCCTTATGAAAATTGTGTTCCCTTTCGTCACTCCATCGGGCGACGAACTTTACCGCGTAATGCTTTCACTGTGGATTTTTGGGCTTTCGAGGACAGCCGACGCTCTTTCGATGCGCGGGTTGGCCGCGTTGCCCGGCGGCTTTTTTGTACTGCCGTTAACTCTTTGATGACCGCCACCAGCCTGGCTAGCGCCGCTTCCCGGTTTAATTCCTGGCTGCGGTACTCCTGGGCTTTGATCACAATCACGCCATCGCTGGTAATCAGATGATGGCTGGCGGCAAGCAGACTTTCTTTATAATACTCTGGCAGGCTTGAGGCCCGAATGTCAAAACGCAAATGGATAGCCGTCGACGCCTTGTTGACGTGCTGCCCGCCCGCGCCCTGAGCACGGATGGCGGCGATCTCCAGCTCGCTATCAGGGATGCTGACGCTTCGGGACAAGACGATCATGGCGCAGGCTGCCAGGCTGTCAGATGAATTTCCAGATTATTCTGAGAATCAGAAAGCCAGATGGCTCCGTCCTGAATCGTTGCCTGCAGCGCCATCGTCCGGCTGGCGAACTCGCTCAGCTGCGCCAGCTGTTCATCATCCAGATACCAGACGGCGAGATTTTTAAACTGCGCGCATTTATTCTTATTTTGCTGCCACCAAATCTCCGCCGCGCGCTGGTTATAGGCGAATAACGCCACTTCCGCAGACTGAGTACACGCCTTTTTAATCCTGCGCTCGTCCGGCAGACCGAGTTCAATCCATAAATCGATCCCCAGATGGTCGTTGCGCAGCCAGGCTTCAGGCTCATCTTCCGCACTTAACCCACGGGTAAACTGCAGACGTTCATCAGCATACTTAATCCACGCCAGCAGGCGCAGCATCATACGCTCCTGTGTTTCGGAGGGGTGGCGTGCCAGCGTAAGCGACGCGTCCAGAAACTGGTTGCGATCAAGATCGGCCACGTTGACCACTGCTTTATAAATTGTCGCTTTCAGCGCCATGAGAGAACTCCATTCGAATCAGCCGCACATTGTAGCGAAAACGGAGGCAAAAGGCTGTTACGGAGTAATAAATACACCGCTATCAAGGCGCTGATATTGCTTAAATGAGTATGGTATAGTCACCTTGCTAAACCGAGTTTATCTTCGTAGGCTTAATGATATCTCACAGTAAGTCAGTGCGCTGGCGGGAGGGGATGTGAATAATTATTGTGAGTTAATTCGCAAACGGTATGCGGAAATCGCCAGCGGAGATCTGGGGTATGTCCCGGACGCGTTGGGCTGTGTATTGAAGGTGCTTAATGAAGTGGCCTCTGATGAGAGCCTTTCAGAGTCGGTCAGGGAAAAAGCAGCGTATGCTGCGGCGAATTTACTGGTGAGCGATTATGTCGATGAATGATACTTATCAACCCATCAATTGTGATGACTATGACAACCTCGAACTCGCCTGCCAGCATCATTTAATACTGACGCTGGAGCTAAAAGATGGCGAAGTGTTGAAGGCGAAGGCCAGCGATCTGCTTTCACGCAAGAATGTGGAATACCTGGTCGTGGAAGATGCCGGTGCGACGCGCGAGCTGCGTCTGGACAAAATAGCCAGCTTCAGCCACCCGCAAATCGGCACCGTCGTGGTGAGCGAATCCTGATGACATTAACGGGCAGCCGGGCTGCCCGTTACGCTTTCCGCCACTCGAAGCTGGCACCCTCTTCTGTCCACCCCTCTTCCGTGATGAACACCCCTGCAGCAGCAATCAGCGTTTCACCGTAGAACAGCAGCGGCGTGGTGTCGCGCAGCCACGGCGGCACGTTGTACTCTTGCCATATCTTTTTCAGCTTCCGTCCCCCGTTGCGTCCGACGATATGCAGCAAGCCGCCAGCCTTAAAGCGCACGCTGACGGGTTCTCCGGGCTTTGGCAGACGCACATGCCCAGTCGGCATCAGAGAGACACTCCCCGTGTCCTGAGGCAATATCAGCGGTACCTCTGGTGAGGTCCAGTGAAGCACCACATCGGTCAGCGAGGGGGAGTATTTTACCCACCAGAGTTTGCCTTTATAGCGTCTGACCTCATATCCACTCAGGTGTACGCAGGGGGAAGCATCTTCCCGCGCCTGCGCGACTTCGTCCCAGATACGGCTCAGCATTGCCCGCGACGGCATCGCAGCATGATGAGTGGCGAGCCAGCGACGTAACAGCGCGGCCCGACGCGCCGGGCTTATCGCCTCCAGAGGCGCAATTGCCAGCGCTCCGTCTTCTGAAATGAGGTCAGACAGCTCCTCGCTGAGTAACTCATCCAGCAGGCTTTCCTGTTCGGCACACAGCATGGCGCTTCTTGCCGTCGCGTCGGCGAAATGCGGCCAGCGCTCGCTTAAAAGCGGGAGGACGCGCAGACGCAGGAAGTTACGATCGTAGCTGTCGTCCCGGTTGCTCTCATCTTCGATCCAGCTCAGCTGATGTTCCCGCGCCCAGGCTTCCAGCGACGCGCGGGTCTCGCCAATCAACGGCCGTAATAATTGCGTTCCGGCAAAATCAGAACGCGCCGGCATGGCGGAAAGCCCCGCGGGTCCGCTGCCCCGCTTAAGCGCCAGCAAAAAGGTTTCGCACTGATCGTCCAGATGCTGCGCCGTGACCAGCGCTTCGCCGGGCAGCAATACGCCGGCAAAAGCGGTATAGCGGGCTTTACGCGCCTGCGCCTCAATACCCAATCCTTCATCAGCAAGCGTGACGCGCTCAACGATGAGCGGGATAGCCCACGCCTCACACAAGGCTTCACAGTGCGCCACCCAATCCTCTGCATGACGGCTTAGGCCGTGGTGGATATGTATAGCCCGAAGCTGGACGCCAGGGTCCCGGTCGCGCCAGAGCTTAAGGCGATGCAGCAACACGGTGGAATCCAGGCCACCGCTAAACCCCACCAGCAGCTGGCGGTACGGTGAAACGGCTTGTGCGATAGCAGGTAAGGTCATAGGAAATTACACATAAAAAATGCCCGAACTGAGCGGGCATTATCACACAGGACAAACATTACTGCTGGTAAAGCTCCAGCGGCAGGCCGTCCGGGTCGTTAAAAAAGGTAAACCGCTTGTTGGTAAACGGATCGACGCGAATCGCCTCGCACGTCACGCCGTGCGCCTCCAGGTGTTTTACTGCGCTATCAAGATCATCAACGCTGAAAGCCAGATGACGCAGGCCGCAGGCTTCCGGGCGGGACGGACGTGAAGGCGGGAAAGGAAAAGAGAACAGCTCAATCACATACTGCCCGTTTAGCGCGAGATCGCCCTTCCAGGAGTCACGCTCCTCGCGGTAGGCCTCGCTCATGAGCGTAAAGCCAAGAATGTCGCAGTAGAAGGCCTTACTTTTCGCATAATCGGTGGCGATGATCGCAATATGGTGAACCGCTTTTAAACCCAGCATAGCTTCTCCTTTTTATGATGCCTGAACGTTACAACCGAAAACCCACACCTGGCAAGCGGTCACCTTTATTTTAGGACTCGCACCCAGTACACGCCGTTTTCATCGCGTTTCGCGCCGTGGATATCCGTTTCAAAGCCTGGATAGTGACGTCCTACCGAACAGAGCATCAGCAGAAAATCGAGCACCGCCCGGCTCTCCTCGGTGATCATCTCACCCGGCATCAGCAGCGGCACGCCCGGCGGATACGGCAGGATCATGTTGGCCGATACCCGCCCGACCAGATTTTCCAGCTCAACGGTTTCGACTTCGCCTTTCACCTGCCGCTGCCAGGCCTTGTGCGGCGTCAGCTTCATATCAGGCAGGACATCAAACGCCTGGAGCATCAGGCGCGGCAGATCGTGCTGGCGGATCAGTCGGTGGATACCCTGAGCCAGATCCTGAATGCGCATGTTGCGGTAAAAGTCAGGATCTTCCGCGTAGAGATCCGGCAGCATGTTCTTCACCCGCAGGTTCAGATCGTAGGCGCGCTTGAACTCCATCAGCCCGCGGAGCAAACCCATCGCCCGTGTTTTATCGATCCCGATGCTGAACAGGAACAGCAGATTGTAAGGACCGGTTTTTTCCACCACTACGCCACGCTCGTCAAGGAACTTCGCTACCAGTGCAGCAGGGATCCCATCCTCGCCCATCACGCCCTGTTCGTCCATGCCCGGCGTAAGGATCGTCACCTTCACAGGATCGAGAAACATGTGGTCCGCATCAGCATCCCGGAAGCCGTGCCAGCTCTCTCCCGGCGCGACGGGCCAGCACTCCGCCTCGTCGATCTCTTCCGGCTGCCAGATATCGAAGAACCAACCGTCGGCCTCATCCTTCAGCCGCTGGACCTCTTTACGGAAATGCAGCGCCCGTTCCACCGAGCGGTTAATCAGGCGTTTACCCGGATTGCCGCGCAACATCGCCGCCGCCGTCTCGATAGAGGCCACCAGCGGATAGCTCGGTGAGGTGGTGGTGTGCATCATAAAGGCTTCATTAAACGTATCCTCGTCGTACTCGCCTTTAATATGGATTAACGAAGCCTGCGAAAACGCGGCCAGCATTTTGTGCGTCGACTGCGTTTCGAAAAAGACCTTGCCCGGCACGCGCTCGCCGCTCATCCCGCTTTTGCCCGAGTAAATCGGGTGGAAGTTGGTATAGGGCACCCACGCGGAATCGAAGTGGATCGACGGTACGTCCAGCGTCTGCTTGATCCAGTTCGTGTTATACAGCAGACCGTCATAGGTGGAGTTGGTGATTACCGCATGGACAGGCCAGCTTGCGTCGGGGATCGCCGCAACCTTACTTTCGATGGCCTGGTGCGTGAACTCCCGGCGCGGAATGCCGCCGAGGATACCGAGCGCGTTACGCGTGGGTGACAGCCAGATCGGGACGACGTCGCTCATCATCAGCAGGTGCGCCAGCGATTTATGGCAGTTACGGTCAATCAGCAACGTGCTTCCGGTTGGCGCGGCGTACATTCCGACGATTTTGTTCGAGGTCGAGGTGCCGTTGGTCACCATATAGCTCTGCTCGGCGCCAAAGGTGCGGGCGATATACTCTTCGGCTTCAAGATGTGGCCCGGTGTGATCCAGCAGAGAACCCAGTTCTGTCACTGAAATCGACACGTCTGCTTTCAGGGTGTTGCCGCCGAAGAAATCGTAGAAAAGGCACCCCACCGGGCTTTTTTGATAGGCCGTTCCGGCCATGTGTCCCGGCGTACAGAAGGTGTATTTCCCCTCTTTCACATAGGTGAAAAGCGCACGCGTAAACGGCGGCGTGATGTTATCAAGGTATTCACCGGTGTACTGCTGAATGCGGGTCGCAATGTCCTCGGCCACGCCGAGCGCGTATTCGAAGAACCACAGCGCCATGCGCATATCGTGCGCGCTGACGTCCATGGTCGAATGAGTGTTGATAAAGGCGTAGAGCGGAAGGTATTCATTCAGCCTGTTGATCTCGCTGCACAGCTCCATGTCGTATTCGTCCCAGTCGAATATCACGCCACAGATGCGCGGATTATGTTCGATAAATTTCAGCAGATCGGCGCTGTTTTGCGGCCAGATTAGCTGATATCCGCGTGCTTCAAGGGCTTGCTCCAGCTCCTTGATGGGCTCGTCTTTATAAAAGACGCCGTGTGGCCCCATGATGGCAATGATGTTCATGGTTTACCTCCTTGAAAAACATCAGATAAGCATAGTTAAGGTAAACGGCAGGTATAAAAAAAGCCGCAACAATGTGCGGCTTTTCAGATAATTGTGAAGCTTACGCGTAACCGTAGGTCATCAAACGCTGGTAACGACGGTTGAGCAGGTCTTCTTTGCTCAGGACGTCCAGATCGGCCAGGTCGGCCAGCAGCTGTGCTTTCAGGGAAGCAGCCATCACTTCCGGCTTACGATGCGCGCCGCCCAGAGGCTCCGGGATAACGGTGTCGATCAGCTTCAGCTCTTTCAGACGCGGCGCAATGATGCCCATCGCTTCAGCGGCCAGCGGCGCTTTGTCGGCGCTTTTCCACAGAATGGACGCACAGCCTTCCGGGGAGATAACGGAATAGGTGCTGTACTGCAGCATATTCACTTTATCGCCCACGCCAATCGCCAGCGCACCGCCGGAACCACCCTCACCGATAACGGTACAGATGACCGGAACCTTCAGGCGAGACATCTCGCGCAGGTTGCGTGCGATAGCTTCAGACTGGCCGCGCTCTTCCGCGCCTACGCCTGGGTATGCACCCGGGGTGTCGATGAAGGTGATGATTGGCATGTTGAAACGCTCAGCCATCTCCATCAGACGCAGGGCCTTACGATAGCCTTCTGGTGCTGGCATACCGAAGTTACGACGGATCTTCTCTTTGGTTTCACGGCCTTTCTGGTGACCAATGATCATCACCGGGCGTCCGTCCAGACGCGCGATACCGCCAACGATAGCTTTATCGTCAGCGTATGCGCGGTCGCCTGCCAGTTCGTCAAATTCGTCAAACGCCAGGCGGACATAATCCAGGGTGTACGGACGCTGTGGATGACGCGCCAGCTGCGCGATCTGCCATGCGCCGAGATCGGCAAAGATTTTGCGCGTCAGCTCTACGCTTTTTTCGCGCAGACGATGCACTTCTTCGTCGATGTTAATATCCAGTTTTTCATCCTGACGGCTTACCGCTGTCAGAGAATCGATTTTCGCTTCCAGCTCAGCAATCGGCTGTTCGAAATCAAGGAAATTCAGACTCATAGTATTCCTGTATTAGTCAAACTCCAGTTCCACCTGCTCCGAACCAATGAGGCCACGGAGATCGTTCAGTAAACGATCGCTCGGAGAGACACGCCACGTTGCACCAAAGCGCAACCGCGCACGTGCATCCGCCCTCTGATAGTAGAGATGTACTGGAATGGTCCCCGAG
The DNA here is from genome assembly GCF_014895915.1 of Enterobacter cloacae complex sp. P13B. Taxonomy (NCBI): domain Bacteria; kingdom Pseudomonadati; phylum Pseudomonadota; class Gammaproteobacteria; order Enterobacterales; family Enterobacteriaceae; genus Enterobacter; species Enterobacter cloacae complex sp. P13B. Next base: position 26,812 of record NZ_JADBQN010000051.1, on the reverse strand, counting down.
CGGTGGGGTTCCAGAGACTGACGGAGTCGGTTTAAAAGCTGGTCATCAATTTGCCTGTCCGTCAGCGAGATAGCAAGCCCGCGAGCATATTTTTCCCGGGCTTCGTCAATGTCCATCACTTCGCGGGCGGTCATTTTAAGCCCCCCGCTGAAGTCATCAAAGCTGACCTGTCCGCTGACGATAAGTATGCGGTCTTTTTCCAGCAATTGCTGGTATTTATCCAGCGCGTCGGTGAACAGCATCACCTCCAGACGCCCGGAACGGTCATCTAACGTACAGATGCCGATACGATTGCCGCGCTTGGTGACCATTACCCTTGCAGCAATCACGAGCCCCGCAGCCGTGGTGATCTTACCACGCTCTGTCGGATGCATGTCTTTGAGCCTGTGGCCGCCGACATAGCGCTCAATTTCTTTAAGATACTGGTTGATCGGGTGACCCGTCAGGTACAGACCTAACGTTTCCCGCTCTCCATCCAGCACCACCTGTTCTGGCCACGGCTGGCAGTTGGAATAGGACTGCTCGATCTGCTCTGGCTCTTCCGCCAGCACGCCGAACATATCCGCCTGTCCAATGGCTTCCGCTTTTGCATGCTGATCTGCAGCTTTAAGCGCATCGCCGAGCGAGTTCATCAGCGCGGCACGGTGTGGCCCCAGCCTGTCAAACGCGCCAGACATGATCAGTTTTTCCAGCACGCGGCGGTTCAGTTTTTTGGTATCGGTACGGGCGCACAGATCGAACAGCTCACGGAAGTAGCCGCCGTTATTACGCGCTTCGATGATCGCCTCGATCGGCCCCTCACCCACGCCTTTTATCGCGCCGATCCCGTAGACGATCTCCCCGTCATCGTTAACGTGGAAATGGTACAGACCCGAGTTAATATCCGGCGGCAGGATCTTCAGCCCCATGCGCCAGCACTCGTCCACCAGGCCAACCACCTTTTCAGTGTTGTCCATATCGGCGGTCATTACCGCCGCCATAAACTCAGCGGGATAGTGGGCCTTGAGCCACAGCGTTTGATACGAAACCAAAGCATAGGCGGCGGAGTGAGATTTGTTAAATCCGTACCCGGCGAATTTCTCCACCAGGTCGAAGATTTTCATCGCCAGTTCGCCATCGACGCCGTTTTTCTTCGCCCCATCTTCAAAGATGGAGCGCTGCTTGGCCATCTCTTCCGGCTTTTTCTTACCCATCGCACGACGCAGCATGTCCGCGCCGCCAAGGGTATAGCCGGAAAGCACCTGGGCGATCTGCATGACCTGTTCCTGATACAGGATGATGCCGTAGGTCGGCTCCAGCACCGGTTTCAGGCTTTCATGCTGCCACTGCACGTCCGGGTAGGAAATCTCTTCGCGCCCGTGTTTACGGTCGATAAAGTTATCCACCATCCCTGACTGCAGCGGGCCCGGACGGAACAGGGCCACCAGCGCGATCATATCTTCGAAGCAGTCGGGCTGCAGGCGTTTAATCAGATCTTTCATGCCGCGGGATTCAAGCTGGAAGACGGCTGTCGTCTCCGAGCGCTGCAGCATGTCGAAACTTTTCTTGTCATCCAGCGGGATGGCCGCGATATCCAGCGGCGGCTCGCCGTTCTTCTCGCGGCGGGCGTTGATCATCTCCAGCGCCCAGTTGATGATGGTCAGCGTACGCAGGCCGAGGAAGTCGAACTTCACCAGCCCGGCGTATTCCACGTCGTTTTTATCGAACTGGGTGACCGGGTGCTGGCCCGCTTCGTCGCAGTAGAGCGGCGCAAAGTCGGTGATTTTGGTCGGGGCGATAACCACGCCCCCCGCATGCTTACCGGCGTTACGCGTCACGCCTTCAAGCTTACGCGCCATGTCGATCAGCGCTTTTACCTCTTCATCAGCTTCGTAGATTTCCGGCAGCTGAGGTTCGGCTTCAAAGGCTTTTGCCAGCGTCATGCCCGGATCGGGCGGCACCAGCTTTGAAATACGATCGACAAAACCGTACGGATGACCCAGCACGCGGCCCACGTCGCGGATAACCGCTTTCGCCGCCATAGTACCGAAGGTAATGATCTGCGAAACCGCGTCACGACCGTACATATCGGCCACGTGCTCAATCACTTGGTCGCGTTTTTCCATGCAGAAGTCGACGTCGAAGTCGGGCATGGAGACACGTTCCGGGTTAAGGAAACGTTCGAACAGCAGGTCAAATTCCAGCGGATCGAGGTCGGTAATTTTCAGCGCATACGCCACCAGTGAGCCCGCACCCGAGCCACGGCCCGGACCTACCGGCACGCCGTTATCCTTCGACCACTGGATAAACTCCATTACAATCAGGAAGTAGCCCGGGAAGCCCATCTGGTTAATCACCTGGAGTTCAATATCCAGGCGTTCGTCATACTCCGGACGACGTTTTTTACGCTCTTCTTCATCCGGGAACAGGAATTCGAGACGCTCTTCCAGACCTTCTTTCGATTTCATGACCAGGAAATCTTCCGTGGTCATGTCCCCGGTCGGGAACTGCGGCAGGAAGTATTCGCCGAGGCGCACGGTCACGTTACAGCGCTTGGCAATCTCTACGCTGTTTTCCAGTGCTTCCGGAATGTCGGAGAAGAGCTCGCACATCTCCTCTTCGCTGCGCATATACTGCTGCGATGAGTAGTTCCGCGGACGCTTTGGATCGTCGAGAGTGAAGCCATCGTGGATAGCGACGCGAATTTCATGCGCATCAAAATCGCCGGACTCCAGGAAACGCACGTCATTCGTTGCCACCACGGGCAAGCCGCGCTCTTCTGCCAGTGCGACAGCAGCGTGCAGATAGTTCTCTTCATCCTGGCGGCCGGTGCGAATCAGCTCCAGATAGTAACGATTCGGGAAGTACTCTTCATAGAACGAGACGCACTGATCCACCAGCGCGCTGTTACCGCGCAGCAGGGATTTACCGACATCGCCCATGCGGCCGCCGGAGATCAGCAGCAGCCCTTCGTTCAGCTCAGCCAGCCATTCCCTGTCAATCCACGGACCCAGCGCCCCATAACCGCGCTGATAGGCTTTTGAGATAAGCAGAGTGAGGTTTTGGTAACCCGTATTGTTCATCGCCAACACGGAGATTTGCGTCAGTTCATCGCCGATGAGATCGCTCTGCACATGGAAATCCGCACCGACGATAGGCTTCATCCCCGCGCCATGCGCCGTCCCGTAGAACTTCACCAGGCCGCACAGGTTGGTAAAATCGGTGATCGCCAGCGCAGGCATGCCAAGCGAGGCCGCCTTTTTTACCAGCGGCCCGGTCTTTGCCAGCCCATCGATCATGGAGTAGTCGCTATGCACCCGCAGGTGTACGAAACGTGGTTCAGCCATCTTCAGATCCCGCGTTACTTAATTGCTTGCGTCTTGATTCAGGACACCAGTCCCAGCGCGCGCTTCACCGGGCCAAAGCTGCGCCGATGATGTTCAGTTGCGCCATGTTCAGCCAGCTTTTCCAGATGGAAAGCCGTTGGATATCCCTTATGCTGGGCGAAACCATACGCGGGATAAGTGAGGTCCAGCGCGGCCATTTCGGCGTCGCGCGTCACTTTGGCAATAATAGAAGCTGCACTGATCTCTGCGACGCGGCTGTCGCCTTTAACGACGGCCATCGAAGGCATCGGCAGCGCCGGGCAACGGTTACCGTCGATCAGCACATATTCAGGCACAACCTTCAGGCCAGCAACGGCTCGCTGCATTGCCAGCATCGTGGCGTGCAGGATATTCAGATCGTCGATTTCATTCGGCTCTGCGCGCCCTACGCTCCACGCCAGCGCCTTCTCTTTAATTTCATCGAACAGCGCCAGGCGGCGCTTCTCACTGAGTTTTTTTGAGTCGTTCAGACCCATAATCGGGCGCGTTGGATCGAGGATCACCGCCGCGGTCACCACGGCACCGACCAACGGGCCGCGCCCGACTTCATCCACTCCGGCAACGAGGTGCGTGTGGGGATAAGTAAATTCCATCATTTTGCTAACTCCAGCACTGCATCAGCCGCCTGCTCATCAGCATTACAGCGGATCTGCTGATGCAGTTCACGGAAAGTATCGTGCATCTGGTGGCTGGTCTTGCCGTTGGCCAGCAGCGGCAGCAGGGCATCCGCAAGCGCCTGCGGCTGGCATTCATCCTGCAACAGCTCTTTCACCAGCTCGCGCCCGGCAAGCAGGTTTGGCAGGGAGACATAATCCGTTTTCACCAGACGTTTTGCCAGCCAGAAGGTAAACGGCTTCATGCGATAACCGACCACCATCGGGCACTTCGCCAGCATACACTCCAGCGCTGCCGTGCCGGAAGCCAGCAGTGCGGCATCGCTTGCATACATGGCTTCCCGCCCTTTCCCGTCGAGAAGACGAACGTGAAGATCCGGGGCAACGTCGGCTTTGATACGCTCGAACTGCTCGCGGCGTTTGGCATTCACCAGCGGCACAACCACTTCAAGATCGGGCCAGGTCTGGCGAAGAATCTGCGCGGTCTTCAGGAAATCAGCGCTCAGCATCTCGACCTCTGCGCCACGGCTGCCCGGCAGCAGCGCCAGACAGTGCACATCATGCGGGATACCCAGCGCGTCGCGCGCCGCGTTTTTATCCGGATCCAGCGGCATCGCATCCGCCATGGTATGACCGATAAAACGGCACGGAACATTAAATCTGTCGTAAAACGCTTTTTCGAAAGGCAGGAAAGCCAGCACCAGATTGGTGGACCGTCCGATTTTGAAAACGCGTTTCTGTCGCCACGCCCAGACGGACGGACTGACATAGTGAATGGTTTTGATGCCCTGCTTTTTCAGATTACCTTCGAGGGTAATGTTGAAATCAGGTGCATCGATACCGACAAACACATCGGGTTTGAGTTCGGTAAAGCGGCGGGTGAGATCGGCACGAATATGCAGCAGGCGTCGCAGGCGCCCCAGCACCTCGACGATGCCCATCACGGCCAGCTCTTCCATTTCATACCAGGCTTCACAGCCTTCGGCCTGCATCAGCGGGCCAGCCACGCCAACAAAGCGAGCATTGGGTACGCGCGCCTTAAGCGCCCGGATGAGACCTGCACCAAGAATATCGCCGGAGGTTTCTCCGGCGACCAGGGCTATCGTAAGCGGACGACTGTCGACCATTAACGAATCAGACCCCTCGTGGAACGGTCAAAGAACTCCATGAACGCGTTCACTTCAGGATGCTTATTCGCCAGCTCGGCAATTTCCGGCTTCGCCTCTTCCAGCGTTTTACCGCTACGGTACAGCAGTTTGTACGCGTTGCGGATAGCAGTAATCGCTTCGCGGCTAAAGCCACGACGCTTGAGGCCTTCGATGTTCACGCCAAACGGCGTGGCATGGTTGCCCTGCGCAATCACATACGGCGGGACGTCCTGCGCCACACCGGAGCATCCGCCGACCATCACGTGTGCACCAATGATGCAGAACTGATGGACTGCGGTCATGCCGCCAATAATTGCGAAGTCATCAACCGATACGTGTCCTGCCAGCGTTGCGTTGTTGGCAAGAATACAGCGATCGCCCACGGCACAGTCGTGCGCAATGTGCGCATTCACCATGAACAGGTTGTCGCTGCCCACCTTCGTCAACCCACCACCCTGCACTGTTCCACGATGAATGGTGACGCTTTCGCGAATACGGTTACGATCGCCAATTTCCAGACGGGTCGACTCACCAGCATATTTCAGATCCTGGTTAACTTCGCCGATGGAAGCGAACTGATAGATCTCGTTATTGCAGCCAATGGTCGTGTGACCATTCACGACAACGTGAGATTTCAGTACTGTACCCTCACCAATTTCGACATGGGGTCCAACAATACAGAACGGGCCAATGTGGACGTTTGCGCCAATGATGGCACCGGTTTCCACAATAGCGGTAGGATGAATAAAGGCGGATTTATCAATCACGTATCAGGACTCCCGGCTACGAGCACACATCATCGTCGCTTCGCAAACAACTTTGCCGTCAACCAGCGCTACGCCTTTGAAGCGAGTCAGGCCACGACGCGTTTTTTCAAAAGTGACTTCCATGATCATCTGATCACCAGGCACGACAGGACGCTTGAAGCGTGCTTCATCAATACCTGCGAAGTAATACAGTTCACCCGGCTCCAGCTTACCGACGCTTTTAAACGCCAGAATACCGGTAGCCTGAGCCATCGCTTCCAGAATCAACACACCCGGGAAGATAGGCTTACCCGGGAAGTGTCCCTGGAAGAACGGCTCGTTCACGGAAACATTTTTCACTGCGCGCAGAAAACGACCTTCTTCAAAATCCAGCACACGGTCTACCAGCAAAAACGGGTAGCGGTGCGGCAGAAGTTCTAAAATCTCTTCAATATGCAGAGTATGAGTGTCAGTAGTCAAAATACTCTTCCTGTCAAAATGTACTGATAACAATAATAACACGGCCTGCCGGTTTATTAGAAAGCCGACAGGCCGGGAAAGATAGCGTTAAACGGGTGACGTTTAGTCTTGTTGATCGATCTTACGCTCAAGAGACTTGAGTCGCTTGCTCATATCATCAATGTTCATCACCAGAGCTGCTGTTTTACGCCATACCTTGTTGGGTTGCAGCGGAATACCGGAGGAATAGACGCCAGGTTCAGTGATAGGACGCATTACCATGCCCATGCCCGTCACCGTCACCTTGTCGCATATTTCCATATGGCCATTAATCACGCTCGCGCCGCCAATCATGCAGTAACGACCAATTTTCAGGCTGCCCGCCATGATGACGCCCCCCGCAACCGCGGTATTGTCGCCAATCACAACGTTATGCGCAATCTGGCACTGGTTATCGATGATAACACCATTGCCAATGATAGTGTCGTCGAGTGCACCACGATCGATCGTGGTACAGGCCCCGATCTCCACGCGATCGCCAATAATAACGCGACCAAGCTGCGGGATCTTAACCCAGTTACCGCGATCGTTCGCGTAACCAAAGCCATCAGAACCAATCACGGTACTGGACTGGACGAGGCAATTTTCGCCGATTTCAACTTCATGATAAACGGACACATTGGCCCATAAACGGGTGCCAGCGCCGATTTTCGTATTTTTCCCAACGAAGCATCCAGGGCCAATGACGACGTTATCGCCCAGCTCAACGCCAGATTCAATAACCGCATTCGCGCCAACGGCCACGTTGTTACCCAGCTTAGCCGTCGGATCAATCGCTGCACTGGCAGCAATGTTCTGCGCCGGCTGCGGCGTGGTATCAAGAATTTGAGCCATGCGTGCATACGTCAGGTAGGGATTTTTCACTACCAGCGCGCTTCCAGTGGCAAAAGGAAGATCGTCCTGCGTCAGAACAACAGCTGACGCCTGGCATTGAGCCAGTTGTTCACGGTACTTAGGGCTTACCATGAAGGTAATCGTGCCAGCTTTAGCAGATTGCATGGACGCAACAGCGGTGATGACGATATCGCCATCACCGTGTAATTCTGCATCCAACTGCTGAGCTAAATCAGCCAGTCGAATTGAAGGCATTACTTATTTAACCTGTTTCAGAACATCAGCGGTGATGTCTTTAACATCGCTGCTGTTGAAAGCAACGGCGTTCGCATCAACAACCAGATCGATGCTCTGATCGGCAGCAACTGCTTTAACAGCAGTCTGAATGCGAGTCACCAGCTTGCCACGCTCTTCGTTAGAACGACGCTGACGATCCTGCTCGAAAGCCTGCGCTTTCTGGGAGAAGGTCTGGCGCTGAGCCATAACGTCTTTTTCCAGTTTGCTGCGATCGCTTGCTTTCATGGTAGAACCATCACGCTGCAGACGCTGCATTTTGGACTGAAGATCGCCTTCCATACGCTGCAGTTCGCTCGCACGGCCTTTGAATTCGTTTTCCAGAGTCGCAGAAACACCTGTTTTCTGAGCGACCTGCTGGAACAAATTACCCATGTTGACGATTGCGATTTTGTCTGCTGCCTGAGCAGAAGTTGCCATCGCTAAACCGAGACCTGCAGCTAATAACCACTTTTTCACAATTAACTCCTTACCATCCCATTGGCACCAGAAGGTACCGTTCTTTGCGTGGCAAGGCGACCGTTTTACCGATCGCCGGTTGTCAGCGCTACACTGCCAACGCATTCCATTGCAGCGGATTATTACCAGGTTTTACCAATGTTAAACTGGAATTGCTCCGCTTTGTCTCCATCGTATTTCTTAAACGGCTGGGCGTAGGAGAAGACCAACGGCCCCAGCGGTGACATCCATTGTAATGCGATACCGGCAGACATGCGAATATTGCCCGGATCGCTATAGTCTGGAACGCCAGCCGCGCGCATCTGGGCAGTATTCTCCCAGTTGGTATCCCACACCGTACCCGCATCCCAGAAGAAGGACGTACGTACGGAGTTCGCGTATTTATCACTGATAAATGGCGTTGGGGTGATGAACTCCAGGCTGGCCACGGCCATGGCGTTACCGCCTACAGCATCATCAGAGCTACATACTTGTTTTGGATCACGGCTTGCGCAGTTATCTTCATCATTACCGCCGTAATAAACCGCTTTCGGACCAATGTTGTTAGACTGGAAGCCACGCACGGTGCTTGAACCACCCGCGTAGAAGTTCTCATAGAACGGCAACTCTTTACTGCCGATACCGTCACCATAGCCCCAACGGGTACGACCCAGCACCACCCACTTGTGATCGTCATCAATCGGGAAGTAGGACGCGGTATCCAGCGTCACCTTGTAGAACTCGTTATCGGAACCAGGAATGGTCACCTTACCGTTCAGGTTAACGCGAGAGCCTTCCGTTGGGAAGAAACCGCGGTCAAGACGGTTGTAGGTCCAGCCATAGTTGAAGGTGAAGTCATCTGCAGCAAAACCGTTGTCATCGCTGGAGGTACTCGCCGACTGGCCGATGGAATCCAGATAACGCCACATCGCCACCTGCGGCTGCATGTTGGACAGGTCGTTATGCACGTAACCTAAGCCCGCTCGCAGGGTGTTGTATTCGTTAACCGGGAAGCCAAGCGTTCCGTCCACACCGTAACTTTTGTTGGTGTAGGAAGACAGATCTGCATCATCCGCTTTAAAGTCGTTATAGAAGATACGACCGCCCAAGCTCACACCGTCAACGGTGAAGTATGGGTTGGTAACGGAGAACTCAGAGTAGGTCTGGTAGTCGTTTTTGGTACCGTTAATACCAACAGAGTAACCCGTACCCAGCCAGTTATCCTGCTGGACGCCTACCTGGAAACTCACGCCGCTTTCCGTGCCGTAGCCCACGCCGAAGTTAAAGCTACCGGTGTTACGCTCTTTCACTTTATAAACGACATCAACCTGATCCGGGCTGCCCGGTACACGCTGAGTTTCAGTGTCTACGGTTTCAAAATAGCCCAGACGGTTCAGACGCTCTTTACCCTGGTCGACCAGGTCGCTGCCCAGCCACGCCCCTTCCATCTGACGCATTTCACGACGCAGAACGGAGTCTTTAGAGGTGTCATTACCGACGAAGCGGATCTTACGCACGTAGAAACGGTTACCCGCATCAACGTTAACGTGCAGCTTAACGGTTTTATCCGCATCGTTGATTTCCGGCTGAGTTTGTACGCGCGGATAGGCATAACCATAGCGGCCGAGCAGCTTCTTAATGCTGTCTTCCATTTTGGTGACTTTGGATCCGCTGTACAGATCGCCCGGCTGAATTTTGGTCAGCGATTCGATCTCAGCAGAATGCCCCGCCAGGTTACCACTCACTTCAACACCAGAAAGCTTGTACTGATCGCCTTCAGTGATGTTAACCGTAATGTAGATACCTTTCTTGTCCGGAGTCAGACTGACCTGAGTCGAGTCGATATTGAAGCGAGCATAACCGCGATCCAGATAGTAGCTGCGCAGGGTTTCAAGGTCGCCCGCCAGCTTCTGTTTCTGGTATTTACGATCGCCAACCACGTTCCACCACGGCACTTCATCGCGCAGCTGGAAGGTCGAGATCAGTTCGTCGGTGCTGAACGCGTGGTTACCCACGATGTTGATCTGCTGGATCTTCGCAGAAACACCTTCCTGGAAGACCAGCTTCAGGTCAACACGGTTACGCGGGAGCGGAGTGACAACCGCTTTCACGCTGGCGCTGTATTTACCGACGCTGTAGTAGAAGTCTTCCAGACCTTTTTCAATGTCTGAAAGGGTTGTGCGGTCCAGAGATTCACCCACACGAACACCCGATGCTTCAAGGTTTTGCTTGAGCATGTCATCTTTCACCGACTTGTTGCCGGAGAAAGTGATACTGGCGATCGTTGGACGTTCTTTTACCTGTACCAGCAGCGTATCACCATCGCGCAGGACACGGACGTCCTCGAAGTTGCCGGTGGCAAACAGAGCACGGATGGTGTTACTGATATCTTCATCATTAACCGTATCGCCGGGGCGCACAGGCATACTGAGGAGGGCCGCACCAACGGCGACACGCTGAAGGCCTTCGAAATGAATATCTTTCACTACGAACCCGTCAGCACCGTATACGGTGGCGCTGCTAAACAGCAGCGACGCTATGAGCAACTTTTTCATCGCCATCGTTATTATGCGTTCTTCCTAACTAACTCTCTTACAACCGAGAGAAATCATTGAAAAGTGCAAGCCCCATTAACAGCACCAGCAAAATCGAGCCAATGCGATAACTAAAGTCTTGAACTCGCTCGGATACCGGCCCGCCTTTTAGCTTTTCAATCGCTAAAAACAGCAGATGACCCCCGTCTAAAACGGGAAGCGGGAACAGGTTGATAATCCCAAGGTTCACGCTAATAAGCGCGAGGAACATGAGATAGTAAATCACCCCGAACTCCGCTGACATCCCAGCCCCCTGAGCAATCGAGATTGGCCCACTGAGGTTGTTCAGTTTCACATCACCGGTTATCAATTTCCCCAACATGTTGACCGTCAGCTTCATCAGTTGCCATGTTTTATCCGTGGCTTCAAGAATGGCGCTAAACGGCCCATACTGGCGTATTGTCTTGTACTCATCTGGCAGCGGGATCACTTTTGGCACAACGCCTGCAAACCCTTCTGCCTTTTTGCCGACCGACTTCGTATCCGGGATCAGCGTCAGCGAAAGCGGACTGCCTTGCCTTTCAACTTCCAGCGCGAGGGACGTCCCCGGATTATCGCGCACCAGAGTAACAAAGGTCATCCACTCTGTTAATGGTTGACCATCGACTTTAACGATCCTGTCGCCAGCTTGCAAACCCGCTTTGCTCGCCGCCGAATTTGCCTGTACTTCGGCTAATACCGGCTCAATCTGCGCGCCGCGGGGACGAATGCCCAGCGCAGCGACGGGATCCTCTTTGTCTGGCTCGAAACGCCAGTGGCGTAAATCCAGTACTTTGTCCTGACGCGCGTCTGACCCAAACGGCGATACGCTGATAGTTGTCTGCGGATCGCCAATTTTGGCTACCAGCTGCAGTCGCACGGCATCCCAATCAGGGGTTTCGATGCCATCAATCGCTTTAAGTTCCATCCCGGAGGTAATTTGCGCACTCGCCGCGATGGAGTCAGGGGCAATATCCCCCACTACCGGACGCACGCCAGGGACGCCAATGATAAACACCAGCCAGTAAGCGAAAATCGCAAAGATGAAGTTGGCTACCGGTCCGGCAGCGATGATGGCGGCGCGTTGTCCAACGGTTTTGTTGTTAAACGCACTGTGTCGCAGTTCGGGAGCGACAGGCTCAACACGTTCGTCGAGCATTTTGACGTAGCCGCCAAGCGGGATAAGGGCGATGACAAATTCCGTGCCGTGACGGTCGGTGCGCGTCCAGAGTGATTTGCCAAAACCAATGGAGAATCGCTCTACCCGCACACCACAACGGCGAGCAACCCAGAAATGGCCAAATTCATGCACGGTAATCAGTACACCCAGTGCAACAATGAACGCCGCCAGATTCCAGAGAATGCTCAGCATAAAACCTTCCGTTAAATCGTCCCGAATACCAGTAAAAGCAGGCAAGCAAATACTGGAACAGCCGCTGTCAGGCTGTCAATGCGATCCAGTATACCGCCATGCCCTGGAATAAGATGTCCGCTGTCCTTAATCCCTGCTTCACGCTTAAACATACTTTCGGTTAAATCACCGAGCACTGAGGCAAGTGCAGCAAAAATCGAGCACACCAGCAGTATTGACGGTGCCACGGCCAGATCTGCCCAGACGCCATAGCCCCAGGAGATGATCGCTGCCGTAAACAAGCCGCCGATGAAGCCTTGCCAGGTTTTTCCCGGCGAAACTTTTGGTGCCAGCTTATGTTTGCCAAACAGTTTACCAAACATATAGGCCCCGGAGTCAGCCCCCCAGACGAGAATCATCACATAAAGCAGCCAGATCGCACCGCTGTAGTGATTTTCGTCATAGTGCCAGGCGCGCAGCGCGACCATGCCCCAGAAAAACGGAACAATGGTGAGCAAACCAAAAATCAGTCGCAGCACTTTTGAATGACGCCAGATTGCGGCCGAACCTGGATAAAAAAGCACCAGTAACAGCGCAACAACCCACCAGGCCAACGACATCCACAAGGAGCCGGCAACCAGCGGTTGATGAATATCATGGTGATACTCAGGCAACGTAAACAGCATTATGGCCAGGATAAAGCCACAGAGTACCGCAAGCCATACTCGCTGGCTGCGCGAGGTAAAGCCGCTAAACTGTCCCCATTCCCACGCGGCAAGCATGCACACTACCAGCGTGACAATGGCGAATCCCACCGGGGGCAGTAAAAACAGCGCCGCAATGACAATGGGTATTAAAACAAAAGCGGAAATCAGGCGATACTTCAGCAAAAGCTACCCCCATCAGGCTTTGTCGCCACCTGGCTCGGTGCCGCCGAAACGACGCTCTCGATTGGCAAAGGCATGCAGCGCACCTTCAAAGTCTTGTTCATCAAAATCGGGCCAGAGAACATCTGTAAAGTAAAGTTCAGCATAGGCAATTTGCCATATCAGAAAGTTACTTATGCGATGTTCCCCCCCTGTCCTAATTACCAAATCCACAGGTGCCAGTTCATTCATGCAGATTTGCTTGCTCAGCGCCTCTTCATCAATCTGGTCGGGTCTCAACAGCCCTTCCTGAACCTGTTCGGCCAGATGCCGAACGCCCTGGATAATATCCCAGCGTCCACCGTAATTCGCCGCAACGTTGAGCGTCAGACCGGTATTATTTTCCGTCAGCGCTTCTGCTTTACGAATCCGCTCCTGCAAACGTGAGTTAAAACGACTGGTATCGCCAATGATGCGCAGGCGAACGTTGTGGCGGTGCAGGCTTTTTACTTCGCTGTCTAGCGCCCACACGAACAATTCCATCAACGCAGTCACTTCCTGCGGAGGTCGATTCCAGTTTTCACTGCTAAAAGCATAGAGCGTTAACGCATCAATGCCGTTATTGGCGGCAAAAGAGACGGCGCGGCGAACAGATTTCGCTCCCGCTTTATGCCCAAAGGCTCGTATTTTCCCTTGTCTTTTCGCCCAGCGCCCGTTGCCATCCATAATGATTGCTACATGACGGCAGCCATGAGCTGGCAAGTTTTCGCTTATTGGTTGATTCGCAGACAACATAACGCGTTTTTTGTCCCTGAAAGGATTTAACGGTACTCAGGAATACTTAAGCCTGTACATAAAAAAGCCGTGTCAAACCACGGCTTACCTGACCACATAAAGTCAAATTCCTGCGATCAGGTGGCGCAGACTATATCACTGAAGCCCAACGCTAACAAATAGCACGACCACTAGTGCTTGCTTTATCACCAGCTTGCGAGACGTGTCACCTGTTTACGCGCAATATCACGAGCAGCTGTATCCACCGCCAGCACCTCTTCCACGCTTTGTGGCTCGCGCAAATCCATCATTTCCAGTACCGATAAATTTAAGGTCGCGATATCGGTAAAACGGATCTGCTGATTCAGAAATGCGTCAACGGTAATTTCATTGGCTGCATTCAGTGCCGTCGTCGCCGCCTGCCCCTGGTCAAAGGCGTTCATTGCAAGCTTCAGACAAGGATAACGATCGTAGTCTGGTTCACTGAACGTCAGAGAACTGAGCTTACAGAAATCAAGCGGCTTCACGCCGGATTTCACCCGGTTCGGCCATGCCATTGAATGGGCAATAGGCGTACGCATATCCGGCTCGCCGAGCTGTGCCAGCACGCTGCCATCCTGATAGCGCACCATCGAGTGAATCACCGACTGCGGGTGGATCAGTACTTCCATCTGTTTCGCCGACGCATTAAACAGCCAGCGCGCTTCAATGTATTCCAGACCTTTGTTCATCATGGTGGCAGAATCCACGGAGATTTTACGCCCCATTGACCAGTTCGGATGACGGCACGCCTGATCCGGCGTCATTGCGCACAGTTCAGACAGTGGCGTTTCACGGAACGGGCCACCAGACCCGGTAAGCAGAATCGACACAACGCCATTCTGCTCCAGGTCAGCGTACCCCAGGTTCTGTTGAAAAGGTTGCGGTAAACTCTGAAAAATGGCGTTGTGCTCGCTGTCGACCGGTAAAAGACGCGCCCCGCGCTGTTTTACCGCGTCCATAAACAGACGTCCGCAGGTCACCAGCGACTCTTTATTGGCGAGCAAAACATCTTTACCGGCATCGATCGCAGCAAGTGTCGGCAGCAGCCCGGCTGCGCCGACAATGGCCGCCATAACCTGGTCAACCTCATCCAGCGCCGCCATCTCACAGGCCGCCTGCTGGCCACTCAGCACCTCGGTTCGGCTGCCCTTCTCACACAGTTGGGCTTTTAGCAGGCGCGCGCTCTCTTCGTCATCCATCACCGCATAGCGGGGCATAAACTCCAGGCACTGCTCGACCATACGCTGCACATTCTTACCGGCCACTAGCGCTGTCACGGTGTAAAGTTCAGGATTATGGCGGACGACGTCGAGAGTACTGCAACCAATGGAACCGGTTGAGCCGAGGAGTGTTAAATGCTTCATGAGATGCCCGAAAAAAGTTAGACCAGATAAAAGCAAAACGCCGCCAGCAAGACCCGAAGTCCCTCTGAACGGCGTTTATCAGTGTACGACAGAAATCAGAACTGCATCAGTTCCGCTTCTTTTTCTGCCAGCGCCGCATCAATTTTCTTGATGGCAGCGTCGGTCATTTTCTGAATGTCGTCCTGAGAACGACGATCGTCATCTTCGCTGATCTCTTTTTCTTTCAGCAGTGCTTTCACTTTATCGTTCGCATCGCGACGCACGTTACGCACGGAAACACGACCCTGCTCAGCTTCACCGCGAACCACTTTGATGAGATCTTTACGACGCTCTTCCGTCAGCGGAGGCAGCGGAACGCGGATGTCAGCACCCGCTGAGCTTGGGTTCAGACCCAGGTCAGAAGCCATGATCGCTTTCTCAACGGCCGGGCTCATAGAGCGATCGAAGACGTTGATTTTCAGCGTACGGGTATCTTCAACCGTCACGCTCGCGAGCTGACGCAGAGGGGTTGGCGTACCGTAGTATTCTACGATGATGCCATCCAGCAGGCTTGGGGAAGCACGGCCAGTACGGATTTTGCTGATTTGGTTTTTGAACGCTTCTACGCATTTGTCCATGCGTACTTCAGCATCTTTTCTGATGTCGTTAATCACGTTACGAATCCTTGAAAACTTGTCTCAGGCAGACTATCCGCCAGCACAGCGCTACAGGTGTGCTAAGTATAGTCGCGTTTAATTCATGACAACGCCAAAGGCGCGTCCAGGTAAGATACCACTACAAAGTAAAGCGGAATCTTACCTGTATTTATCGTCGACGGAAATTATTCCGTGATCAAAGTGCCTTCTTTTTCGCCCATGACCACGCGACGCAGTGCGCCAGGCTTGTTCATGTTGAAGACACGGATCGGCAGTTTGTGGTCGCGAGCCAGCGTGAAGGCGGCAAGATCCATCACTTTCAGCTCTTTATCCAGCACTTCGCTGTAGCTCAGCTGATCGTACATGGTCGCAGAAGGATCTTTTGCCGGGTCGGCAGTAAACACGCCGTCTACTTTGGTCGCTTTCAGCACCACGTCGGCTTCAATTTCGATACCGCGCAGGCAGGCAGCGGAATCGGTGGTAAAGAACGGGTTACCCGTACCGGCGGAGAGGATCACCACGCGGTTGTTGCGCAGCAGGCTGATGGCCTCTGCCCAGCTGTAATTATCGCATACGCCATTCAGGGGAATCGCGGACATCAGGCGGGCATTCACGTAGGCGCGATGGAGCGCATCACGCATTGCCAGGCCATTCATCACGGTTGCCAGCATACCCATGTGGTCGCCCACAACGCGGTTCATTCCCGCTTTCGCCAGACCAGCACCACGGAAAAGGTTGCCACCGCCAATGACCACGCCAACCTGGATACCCAGTTCGACCAGTTCTTTGATTTCCTGTGCCATGCGATCAAGGATGCTTGCGTCAATACCGAAGCCTTCCGATCCCTGCAGCGCTTCGCCACTCAGCTTAAGCAGAATGCGTTTGTACACGGGTTTTGCATTGGTAGCCATGTTTCTTTCCTGAGACTGTCAACGATTAAGATGGGAGTTAATTCTGGCGACATAATATGCCGCAAATCAGCACGGCGATACTGGAGCCTGTCTGATTTCCTGTGACGGGTGACAAAAAGAAGCCGCCCTCAGGCGGCTCCTTTTCAATCATTAAGACTGCTTGGACATTGCAGCAACTTCTGCTGCGAAGTCAGTCTCAACTTTCTCGATGCCTTCGCCCACTTCGAAGCGGATGAAGCCAGTTACGTCAGCGTTGTGCTCTTTCAGCAGCTGAGCAACAGACTTGCTTGGATCCATAACGAAAGGCTGGCCAGTCAGAGAAACTTCGCCGGTGAATTTCTTCATGCGGCCTTCAACCATTTTCTCTGCGATTTCTTTTGGCTTACCAGACTGCATCGCGATGTCCAGCTGAACCTGGTACTCTTTCTCTACCACTTCAGCAGACACGTCTTCTGGCTTAACGAATTCTGGTTTGCTTGCAGCGATGTGCATTGCCAGCTGTTTAACCAGCTCTTCGTCAGCGCCTTTAGCCGCAACCAGAACACCGATACGTGCGCCGTGCTGGTAAGAACCCAGAACTTCGCCTTCCAGGGAAGATACGCGACGGATGTTGATGTTCTCACCGATTTTAGCAACCAGCGCAACACGTTCTTCTTCGAACTGTGCTTTCAGAACTTCAACGTCAGTGATTTTGCCAGCAACAGCTGCGTCCAGAACTTTGTTCGCAAATGCCTGGAAACCGCCATCTTTAGCAACGAAGTCAGTCTGGCAGTTAACTTCCAGAATGATGCCGTAGGTGCCGTCGATTTTAGTGATGATCACGCCGTCAGCAGCAACGTTGCCTGCTTTCTTAGCTGCTTTGATCGCACCGGATTTACGCATGTTTTCGATTGCCAGCTCGATGTCGCCGTTCGCTTCAGTCAGCGCTTTTTTGCAATCCATCATGCCTGCGCCAGTACGCTCGCGCAGCTCTTTTACCAGGGATGCGGTAATTTCAGCCATTCTTAAATCCTCGGGAGATGTGAACTGCCCGGCCGGAGGCCAAACAGTGTAAATTGAAAAAAGGGGCCGATAATGGGCCCCTATTCATACACGGTACTAATAAGGGGTAAAACCTTATTATTCAGCTTCTACGAAGCTTTCTTCCGCCTGAGAAGCCAGATCCTGGGAACGGCCTTCACGAACGGTAGCAGCTACAGCGCTCAGGTACAGGCTAACAGCACGGATTGCGTCGTCGTTACCCGGGATAACGAAGTCAACACCGTCCGGATCGGAGTTGGTATCAACGATAGCGAATACCGGGATACCCAGGTTGTTAGCTTCTTTGATAGCGATGTGCTCGTGGTCTGCATCGATTACGAACAGCGCGTCTGGCAGGCCGCCCATATCTTTGATACCGCCCAGGCTGTTTTCCAGCTTGTCCAGTTCACGAGTGCGCATCAGCGCTTCTTTCTTAGTCAGCTTGTCGAAAGTACCGTCCTGAGACTGGGTTTCCAGATCTTTCAGGCGTTTGATGGACTGACGAACAGTTTTCCAGTTGGTCAGCATGCCGCCCAACCAGCGATGGTTCACGAAGAACTGGTCGCAGCTGTTAGCAGCATCTTTCACAGCTTCGCTTGCAGCGCGCTTAGTACCAACGAACAGAATCTTACCTTTACGGGAAGAAATCTTGTTCAGCTCAGCCAGGGCTTCGTTGAACATTGGTACAGTTTTCTCAAGGTTGATGATGTGAACTTTGTTACGCGCGCCGAAGATGAAAGGCTTCATTTTCGGGTTCCAGTAACGGGTCTGGTGACCAAAGTGAACACCAGCCTTGAGCATGTCGCGCATGGAAACAGTTGCCATGTTTTAAAACCTCTATATTGAAAGTTGGGGTTATGCCTCCACGTATCCCATATTACCGACCCCGAAGGGCACCCCGGAATATGTGCCGATACGTGTGTGTTGTTACACAAAGTGAGATTTGTCGCTTCCGTCCAGCCTGTGTATCTGAGATGGATCGGAAGTCCGGCGCGCTTTATACCACAAAACACGACCAGAAACCAACAGTTGTTGGCGGAGTGTGCTGTTAATGATTCTCAATTTGGCACGGGGCGTGCCTGACTGATACCATTGACGACACTTAGACTAGTATTGTCGAAAAAATCGACACCGATGGACAGATTACATGGCTATCTCTATTAAGACACCTGAAGAAATTGAAAAGATGCGCGTCGCCGGTCGTCTGGCCGCGGAAGTGCTGGAAATGATCGAGCCGTTCGTGAAGCCGGGCGTCAGCACCGGCGAACTGGATCGCATCTGTAATGACTATATCGTTAACGAGCAACACGCGGTTTCCGCCTGTCTCGGCTACCACGGCTTCCCGAAATCCGTCTGCATCTCTATTAATGAAGTGGTTTGCCACGGTATTCCGGACGACGAAAAACTGCTGAAAGATGGCGACATTGTCAACATCGACGTGACCGTCATTAAAGACGAGTACCACGGTGACACCTCGAAGATGTTCATCGTTGGTAAACCAACGATTCTGGGCGAGCGTCTGTGCAAAGTGACGCAAGAGAGCCTGTACCTGGCGCTGAAAATGGTTAAGCCGGGCATCCGCCTGCGCACTCTCGGTGCCGCAATTCAGAAATTCGTGGAAGCGGAAGGTTTCTCTGTGGTGCGCGAATACTGCGGTCATGGCATTGGCCGCGTCTTCCATGAAGAGCCGCAGGTTCTGCACTATGATGCCGATGACGGCGGCGTGGTGCTGCAAAAAGGGATGACCTTCACCATCGAACCGATGGTCAACGCCGGCGACTACCGCATTCGCACCATGAAAGACGGCTGGACGGTGAAAACCAAAGACAGAAGCTTGTCTGCCCAGTATGAGCATACTATTGTGGTAACGGACAACGGCTGCGAAATTATGACGTTGCGCAAGGATGACACCATCCCGGCGATACTGACGAACATTGAGTGATAAGAAGCCGGCAAATGCCGGCTTTTTTAATGGCGATAGCTTTTTCTTATGGGTGGCGCACGATGAGTAATCTATTACCCGAACAGTATGCTAACACAGCACTTCCCACCCTCCCCGACCAGCCCGATAACCCGGGCGTCTGGCCGACTCACGAGCTGACCTGCGCGCACATAAAAGCCCATATGGATATTTTCCACCGCTGGCTGGGCAGCGCGTTCGACGCGGGCGTCTCTGCCGAGCAGCTCATCGAAGCGCGCACCGAATTTATCGATCAGCTCCTGCAGCGTCTGTGGATCGACTACGGTTTCGGGCAGGTGAGCGACGTCGCGCTGGTTGCTGTGGGGGGCTATGGCCGCGGGGAGTTGCATCCGCTTTCCGATATCGACCTGCTGATCCTGAGCCGCAAAAAGCTGCCGGACGAACAGGCGCAGAAAATAGGCGAGCTGCTGACTCTGCTGTGGGACGTCAAGCTTGAAGTGGGCCACAGCGTGCGCACCCTGGAAGAGTGTCTGCTGGAAGGGCTGTCGGACCTGACCGTCGCCACCAACCTGATTGAAACCCGCCTGCTGATTGGCGACGTCGCGCTGTTTCTGGAGCTGCAAAAGCATATTTTCAGCGACGGCTTCTGGCCATCTGAGAAATTCTTCGCCGCCAAGGTCGAGGAGCAAAACCAGCGCCACCAGCGCTACCACGGCACCAGCTATAATCTTGAACCCGATATTAAAAGCAGCCCCGGCGGCCTGCGCGACATCCACACGTTACAGTGGGTCGCCCGTCGACACTTTGGCGCCACCTCGATGGACGAGATGGTCGGCTTTGGCTTCCTGACCGAGGCCGAGCGTAACGAGCTAAACGAGTGTTTGCACCTGCTGTGGCGCATCCGTTTTGCCCTGCATCTGGAAGTTACCCGCTACGATAACCGCCTGCTGTTTGACCGTCAGCTCAGCGTAGCGCAGCGGCTGAACTATCAGGGCGAAGGCAACGAGCCGGTTGAGCAGATGATGAAGGATTTCTTCCGCGTCACCCGCCGGGTCACCGAGCTCAACCAGATGCTGTTGCAGCTGTTCGACGAGGCCATTCTGGCCCTGACTGCCGACGAAAAGCCGCGCCCGATTGATGACGAATTCCAGCTGCGCGGCACGCTTATCGATCTGCGCGACGAAACGCTGTTTATCCGCGAGCCGGAAGCGATCCTGCGGATGTTCTATACCATGGTGCGCAACAGCACCATCACCGGGATCTACTCCACCACCCTGCGCCATCTGCGCCACGCGCGCCGCCATCTGACGCAGCCTTTGTGTTATATCCCGGAAGCGCGCTCGCTGTTCCTGAGCATGCTCCGCCATCCGGGTGCCGTCAGCCGCGGGCTGCTGCCGATGCACCGCCACAGCGTGCTGTGGGCCTATATGCCGCAGTGGTCGCACATCGTTGGGCAGATGCAGTTCGATCTGTTCCACGCCTACACGGTGGATGAACACACCATCCGCGTGATGCTCAAGCTGGAAAGCTTTGCCAAAGAAGAGACGCGCTCCCGCCACCCGCTGTGCGTGGAGCTGTGGCCGCGCCTGACCCATCCGGAACTGATCCTGATTGCCGCCCTGTTCCACGACATCGCCAAGGGCCGCGGCGGCGATCACTCGGTGCTGGGCGCGCAGGACGTGCTGAAATTTGCCGAACTGCACGGTCTCAATTCGCGCGAAACGCAGCTGGTCGCCTGGCTGGTGCGCCATCACCTGCTGATGTCGGTCACCGCCCAGCGTCGCGATATTCAGGACCCTGAGGTTATTAAGCAGTTCGCCGAAGAAGTTCAAACGGAAAACCGTCTGCGCTATCTGGTCTGCCTGACGGTGGCCGATATTTGCGCCACCAACGAGACCCTGTGGAACAGCTGGAAGCAGAGCCTGCTGCGCGAGCTGTACTTCGCCACCGAAAAACAGCTGCGACGCGGGATGCAAAACACCCCGGACATGCGCGAGCGCGTGCGTCATCACCAGCTGCAGGCGCTGGCGCTGCTGCGGATGGATAACATTGATGAAGAGGCGCTGCATCAGATTTGGGCCCGCTGCCGTGCCAACTATTTTGTGCGCCACAGCCCAAACCAGCTTGCCTGGCACGCGCGGCACCTGCTGAAGCACGATCTGTCGCAGCCGATGATCCTGCTGAGCCCGCAGGCCACGCGCGGCGGAACGGAGATATTCATCTGGAGCCCGGACCGGCCTTATCTGTTTGCTGCCGTCTGCGCCGAGCTGGACAGGCGTAACCTGAGCGTTCACGACGCGCAGATTTTTACCACCCGCGACGGCATGGCGATGGATACTTTTATCGTGCTGGAGCCGGACGGCAGCCCGCTGTCCTCGGACAGGCATGAAGGAATACGTTTTGGTCTGGAGCAGGCGATCACGCAGCGCAGCTGGCAACCACCGCAGCCGCGCCGTCAGCCGGCTAAGTTACGCCACTTTACCGTCGATACCGAGGTCAACTTCCTGCCGACCCACACCGACCGTAAATCGTTCCTGGAGCTGATCGCGCTCGACCAGCCAGGGCTGCTTGCTCGCGTCGGCCAGGTTTTTGCCGATCTGGGAATTTCGCTCCATGGGGCCCGAATTACAACCATTGGGGAGCGAGTAGAAGATTTATTTATAATCGCCACCGCCGACCGGCGTGCCCTTAATAATGACCTGCAGCTTGAAGTGCAACAACGGTTGACAGCAGCCCTCAATCCAAACGATAAAGGGTGACGTGTTTTTTAGTGAAATGGAAAGAGTAAACAATGCAGCAGTTACAGAACGTTATTGAGTCCGCTTTTGAGCGTCGCGCCGAGATCACTCCGGCAAATGTGGATACCGTGACCCGTGAAGCGGTAAACCAGGTTATTTCCCTGCTGGATTCCGGCGCCCTGCGCGTGGCAGAAAAAATCGACGGTCAGTGGGTCACTCATCAATGGCTGAAGAAGGCCGTGCTGCTCTCTTTCCGCATCAACGATAACCAGGTTATCGACGGAGCAGAAAGCCGCTACTTCGATAAAGTGCCAATGAAATTCGCGGATTACGACGAAGCGCGTTTTCAGAAAGAAGGCTTCCGCGTAGTACCACCGGCAGCAGTACGTCAGGGTGCATTCATCGCACGCAACACCGTGCTGATGCCATCCTATGTGAACATCGGTGCATACGTTGACGAAGGCACCATGGTCGATACCTGGGCAACCGTCGGTTCCTGCGCGCAGATCGGTAAAAACGTTCACCTGTCCGGCGGCGTTGGCATCGGTGGCGTTCTGGAGCCACTGCAGGCTAACCCGACCATCATCGAAGACAACTGCTTCATCGGCGCGCGTTCAGAAGTGGTTGAAGGCGTGATCGTGGAAGAAGGCTCCGTGATCTCCATGGGCGTTTACATCGGCCAGAGCACCCGTATTTACGACCGTGAAACCGGCGAAGTGCACTACGGTCGCGTTCCGGCGGGCTCCGTGGTGGTTTCCGGTAACCTGCCGTCAAAAGATGGTAAATACAGCCTGTACTGTGCCGTTATCGTGAAGAAAGTGGATGCGAAAACCCGCGGTAAAGTGGGCATCAACGAACTGCTGCGCACCATCGACTAATCCCCGACGCGTTGATAAACCGGGACGCGCCTGTGCGTCCCGGTATAATCATCAAAAACGTCCGTTTCCGCAGTCGCGATTGCCATTCCCTTTTTTCTCAACCCTGCGATATCCGCCGCCATACGCTGGCTCCCCAGCCAGAAAAGCCCGTCGAGAGCCGTCACGGCCAGACCCGACTCCAGCGCCAGCTTCAGTCGCTCACGCGGCGCTTTTACCTCTTTGGCGATCTGCCGGAAGGGCTCTGCAGTAAGCCCGGTGGGATCGATCCGCCGAATGCGGGTGCTCATGCGGTACTGAAAAGCCTCAGGGATCGCATTGAGATCGGCTTTCAGGCTGTAGACGCAGCCAAAGCGCTTGCCGTTAAAGATGACGTTCTTCTGGCTTAGCTGAAACTCATCGCGCAGCCCGGCGATAAGCTGAGGGGCGCGGGTCAGCACCAGTCGGAACGGCAGTTCGAAGCTGGTGACATAATCCACGTTCAGTAAGGCAATACGTAAACGCTCTTCCGCACCCGCCTTTAGCTGGCGGCACTCTGCGGCAACTTCTGCCCACTGGTGCGTGAGCCTTGGGCTCTCATCTGCGGCGCCAAAGCTGTATTTTTCGATCTGATAATCAATGCGTCCTGACATGTCATTATCCCCGCGGGCTACGCTTTCGTGCGATAACTTTGCCTCATTTCCCCGCTTTTGAATACCCGTCTCGCTCGCCTTTTCTCAGCTGAAGTAACAATGATGAATCTCTTTACAAGCAAGTTTGCCTCGTTACTTAATGCAAATTTTTTCTTTTAAAACATAGGTTTGTTGAAAAACAGGATTAACGATATTATTCGTGAACAGCAAATAATAATCTGGCCTTGCGGGCAATAAACGGGAATCGTGCAATGAGTAGTTACGGCAAAATAATTGGTGCGGGGATCGCAGGTCTGGTCACTCTGGCCGGGACGTATTTATTGGGAAAAAATAACGGCAAAGACGAAGGGATTGCCGAAGGGCAGCAGATCGCAAAAGCTGAATACGCCGAAAAGATCAAAAAACTCCAGACTGAACTGGCGGACAAGATGCGCGATATCAGTAAACGGGATGACTTTATCCTCGCGGCGTATGCGCTGGGGACATGCTGCATCAAGGCTAATGGCAAGCCCCCGGCGGAAAATATCGCCCTGCTGGATGATGCAGTGTCTGGTCTTGTTCCGCGTGAAAAGTTACCTCAAGCCGTTCAGCAGAAGATCGTCGAGATGGTCGAAACACCGCCCAATCTGCCAACGGTTTGGTCACTTATAAATGAATATCAGCTTAACGATGCGAAAAGTCTGGAGAGGTTTAGCCTCATTGTTGGCATGATGGCAAGTCAGGATGAGCTAAGAACACAAAGCGAAAGTGATTTTATGGCCTCCTGGAACTTACTGGTTGCGGCCTGAGGACGACGGATGACAAATCTTAATGCACATCTCGCCAGAATGAAAAAGCTGCAACAGGTGCGGAATGCCCCTGCGCTAAAATCCGTGGCGACGGCGTCCGCCATCGAAGCTCATCTGACCGGAGAAGTCGATGCTGCATTTATAAAGGGGTGCGATACCGGCAGCATTTACCGCGAAGCGATCATGGGGGCCAACCTGACGGTCAGCAACGACGACGTTATGGCCCGCCTGGAGGTAATCTCAACGGGCAGCGCCATCGACAATATCCTCGAACCCGTGTTTCTCAGCCTGCTCGACGGCACAATGCGCGCCTGCAATATCGGCACCCGACAAGGTGTTACCCCGTCCCGCCTGTACCAGGAGTGCCGGGCGTTCAGTTACGAAGCGCCCGAAAGAAATGCCTTTATGCTGGATAGCTACAGCGAGCACTTGAACGAGCGTCAAAACATTGACCGTTTTTCTGAACAATCGTCGTTTAACGGCGGCGAAATGACGCGCAACAACGACTCTCTGAACATGCGCGATGGTGCAAAAATGAAGGCCCGTAAAGAGAACCATTTCTCCGGTAATCTGCGCGCTGAGGATGAATATGGTAACGGCACGATCTACCAGTACAAAAAACATGCGAAAAGCGAGGGAGAGCAGAAGCAGGCTGCCGAAGTCGATCATGTCGTCTCGTGCGCCGAAGTATGCAACAACCTCAAAAGCAACAAGGCTCTGAAGCTTGATGACATCAAAAATATTCTCAATATTGACGAAAATTATGCTGTTACCAGCATGCAAAACAACCGTGGCGAGAAAACCGGTAAGTTCGCTAAAACCCGCGAAGAAATCCAGCAGGAGATCGATCAGGGCTTTGTAGTTGTCAAAAAAGGGAAAAAAGATGTAGCGCATCCGCTGACAGAAGAGGAAATCAAAACGCGGCAGGTGATGGTCGAGAAAATGGACATCGCGCAGCAAACGATGGATACCAAAACCAATGAAACCGTATTTGATAATATCCGCAAGGATCGCGACGTCCAAAAAGTTCTGGCGAAAGATGCGGCCCAGGCATCAGGTCATCAGTCGCTGGGCGATCTCATTCTCTTCATTATCAAGCCTCTTTACTATGAGCTGCGCAGCTGTTTAACGCACGGTATTGAAGCTGGCGTAGGTGCGAGCGATTTTTCGCAGGCTCTGTCGATTCGTCTTGGTCGCATGAAAGATTACATTCTCAAAAACGCTGTCGTTTTATTAAAAGATGTTGCCGTCGGTTTTATTAAAAATTTCGTGTCGATGCTGCTGGAAGGGATGGTTAACTGCTTCGTTGGCGTGTTTAAAAACATCATGCGAATGGTAAAAGAAGGCTTTAAGGTCCTGATGCAGACGGTACCGATCCTCAGGGATAAACACAGCAGTATGGCCCAAAAAGGCGATGCCATTCTTAAGCTTGTAGCAGGTTCTCTTTCCGTCTTTGCGGCTATTGGCCTTGAGTCATGGCTCAGCGGCCTTGGTCTACCAGGACCGCTTCCCATTTTACTCTCATCGGTCCTGACCGCCGTGATTACGGCGCTGGTGATGTTCCTGCTGGATAAGCTCGATCTGTTCGGCGTCAATCAGGCAATCAAAAAACAGCGGATCGACGAACTGTTGGAACAGGAAATTACCACCACGGAAAGCGAAATGCTGGCCTCCATCGCCTTACTGCGCTAGCGCTCAGATCGTCAGGTTTTGGTATTAAAATGATTTCCACTTGACGTAGTCGTTAAAAACAACAATAAACGAGTGGGGGCAATGCACCTTCCCTGCCCGGTAATTTCAGTGAAATGTAATCAGGATCGACCCCGCTTTTTTTATATATGAGGGTGGCAAAAAGGAATTTTTTCATTAATTATTCAAAGGTTATGTTGAGATAAGGGTACCGCTATGTACGATAATCTGAAAAGTCTGGGCATTACCAATCCTGATGAAATCGATCGTTACAGCCTTCGCCAGGAAGCCAACAACGACATTTTAAAAATCTATTTTCACAAGGATAAAGGAGAGTTTTTCGCCAAGAGCGTGAAGTTTAAATATCCACGCCAGCGTAAGACCGTCGTCGCTGACGGCGTAGGACAAGGGTACAAAGAGGTGCAGGAAATCAGCCCTAACCTGCGCTATGTGATCGATGAACTCGATCAGATTTGCCAGCGCGATCGCACCGAAGTCGATCTCAAGCGTAAGATCCTCGACGATCTGCGTCACCTTGAAAGCGTTGTCACCAACAAGATCAGCGAGATTGAAGCAGATCTTGAGAAATTAACGCGTAAATAAAAGCAAAACGGCAATCCCTGATTGCCGTTTTTAGTGTTTGCGCCCTCTCCCCGTGGGCTGAGGGATCCCCAG
>NZ_JADBQN010000050.1:0-25630 GCF_014895915.1 Enterobacter cloacae complex sp. P13B | reverse complement strand
GGCGTTGTTGCTAAAGTTCTCGGCTAATCGCTGATAACATTTGACGCAATGCGCAATAAAAGGGCATCATTTGATGCCCTTTTTGCACGCTTTCACATCAGAACCTGGCTCATCAGTGATTAATTTTGTCATAATCATTGCTGAGACAGGCTCTGCGGAGAGCGTATAATACGAAAAGCGAATAGCATTTCGATTGGTTTGCCTCGCACTCGCGGGGTGAAAATGTTTGTAGAATACTTCTGACAGGTTGGTTTATGAGTGCGAATACCGAAGCTCAAGGGAGCGGGCGCGGCCTGGAAGCGATGAAATGGGTAGTTGTAGCCGTGCTGCTGATTGTGGCGATTGTCGGCAACTATCTTTATCGTGACATGATGCTGCCGCTACGCGCGCTTGCAGTGGTAATTCTGATTGCTGCGGCGGGTGGTGTCGCGCTGTTGACGACAAAAGGCAAAGCGACCGTTGCGTTTGCCCGCGAAGCGCGTACCGAAGTCCGCAAGGTCATTTGGCCGACTCGCCAGGAAACATTGCACACCACGCTGATCGTAGCGGCGGTTACCGCTGTAATGTCACTGATCCTGTGGGGACTGGATGGTATTCTGGTTCGCCTGGTATCCTTTATCACTGGCCTGAGGTTCTGAGATGTCTGAAGCCCCTAAAAAGCGCTGGTACGTCGTTCAGGCGTTTTCCGGTTTTGAAGGCCGCGTAGCAACGTCGCTGCGTGAGCATATCAAATTACACAACATGGAAGAGTTGTTTGGCGAAGTTATGGTTCCGACCGAAGAAGTGGTTGAGATCCGTGGCGGCCAGCGTCGCAAAAGCGAGCGCAAATTCTTCCCGGGTTACGTGCTGGTTCAGATGGTTATGAACGACGCGAGCTGGCACCTGGTGCGCAGCGTGCCGCGTGTGATGGGCTTTATCGGCGGCACGTCTGACCGTCCGGCGCCAATCAGCGACAAAGAAGTTGATGCGATTATGAACCGCCTGCAGCAGGTGGGTGATAAGCCGCGTCCGAAAACGCTGTTTGAACCGGGTGAAATGGTTCGTGTTAATGACGGTCCGTTTGCTGACTTTAATGGCGTGGTTGAAGAAGTGGACTATGAGAAGTCCCGCCTGAAAGTTTCTGTTTCTATCTTCGGTCGTGCGACCCCGGTAGAGCTGGACTTTGCCCAGGTAGAAAAAGCCTAAGCAGCGATCAAAAAAGCGACGATTTAATCGTTGCACAAGGCGCGGGATTGGAATACAATTTCGCGCCTTTTGTTTTTATGGGTCCCGGCCCGTAAAACGAATTTTATTCACGGGGAGCCTCCCTGAGGCGCTATTACCCAATCAGAGGATTTTAGAATGGCTAAGAAAGTACAAGCCTACGTCAAGCTGCAGGTTGCAGCTGGTATGGCGAACCCAAGTCCACCAGTTGGTCCAGCTCTGGGTCAGCAGGGTGTGAACATCATGGAATTCTGTAAAGCGTTCAACGCAAAAACGGAATCCCTGGAAAAAGGTCTGCCAATCCCAGTCGTAATCACTGTTTACGCTGACCGTTCTTTCACTTTCGTTACCAAAACCCCTCCAGCAGCAGTTCTGCTGAAGAAAGCGGCTGGTATCAAGTCTGGTTCCGGTAAACCGAACAAAGACAAAGTGGGTAAAATTTCCCGCGCTCAGCTGCAGGAAATCGCGCAGACCAAAGCTGCCGACATGACTGGTGCCGACATTGAAGCGATGACTCGCTCCATCGAAGGTACTGCACGTTCCATGGGCCTGGTAGTGGAGGACTAAGAAATGGCTAAACTGACCAAGCGCATGTCCGTGATCCGTGACAAAGTTGATGCGACCAAACAGTACGACATCAACGAAGCTATTGCTCTGCTGAAAGAACTGGCGACTGCTAAGTTCGTTGAAAGCGTTGACGTTGCCGTTAACCTGGGCATCGATGCTCGTAAATCCGATCAGAACGTTCGTGGCGCAACTGTACTGCCACACGGTACTGGCCGTTCCGTTCGCGTAGCTGTATTTGCTCAGGGTGCAAACGCTGAAGCTGCTAAAGCTGCCGGCGCTGAACTGGTAGGTATGGAAGATCTGGCTGATCAGATCAAGAAAGGCGAAATGAACTTTGACGTTGTTATTGCTTCTCCAGATGCAATGCGCGTTGTTGGCCAGCTGGGCCAGGTTCTGGGTCCACGCGGCCTGATGCCAAACCCGAAAGTGGGTACTGTAACTCCTAACGTTGCTGAAGCGGTTAAGAACGCTAAAGCAGGTCAGGTTCGTTACCGTAACGACAAAAACGGCATCATCCACACCACCATCGGTAAAGTGGACTTTGACGCTGACAAACTGAAAGAAAACCTGGAAGCTCTGCTGGTTGCGCTGAAAAAAGCTAAACCAACTCAGGCGAAAGGCGTGTACATCAAGAAAGTTAGCATCTCCACCACCATGGGTGCAGGTGTTGCAGTTGACCAGGCTGGCCTGAGCGCTGCTGCAAACTAATGCCTTTACGTGGGCGGTGATTTTGTCTACAATCTTACCCCCACGTTTGCTAACGAAAGTTAGCGGCTAAAAGATTTGTTCGTTGGAGCCTGGCCTATCCAGGCCTCCGTCGAAGACCGCAGGTGTTTCGCAAGAAACTTAATCCCCTGCGTAGACGGTGACAGAACGCTAAGATTATTTTTAATACTCTGGCTTGTTTCTGCTCACCGTATTAAGACGCTCTTCCCGTTGGGTTGAGTGAAGTGAGTTCCGGAACATGAGTTCCGGCAAACATCCAGGAGCAAAGCTAATGGCTTTAAATCTTCAAGACAAACAAGCGATTGTTGCTGAAGTCAGCGAAGTAGCCAAAGGCGCGCTGTCTGCAGTAGTTGCGGATTCCCGTGGCGTAACTGTAGACAAAATGACTGAACTGCGTAAAGCAGGTCGTGAAGCTGGCGTATACATGCGTGTTGTTCGTAACACCCTGCTGCGTCGCGTAGTTGAAGGTACTCAGTTCGAGTGCCTGAAAGACACGTTTGTTGGTCCGACCCTGATTGCATACTCTATGGAACACCCGGGCGCTGCTGCTCGTCTGTTCAAAGAGTTCGCGAAAGCGAATGCAAAATTTGAGGTCAAAGCTGCAGCCTTTGAAGGTGAGTTGATCCCGGCATCGCAAATCGATCGCCTGGCAACCCTGCCGACCTACGAAGAAGCAATTGCACGCCTGATGGCAACCATGAAAGAAGCTGCGGCTGGCAAACTGGTTCGCACTCTGGCTGCTGTACGCGATGCGAAAGAAGCTGCTTAATCGCAGTTATCTTTATAAAGCATTTGCTTACGTATAAACTTATTCTGATTTTCAGGAACAATTTAAATGTCTATCACTAAAGATCAAATCATTGAAGCAGTTGCAGCTATGTCCGTAATGGACGTTGTAGAGCTGGTATCTGCAATGGAAGAAAAATTCGGTGTTTCTGCTGCTGCTGCTGTAGCTGTAGCTGCTGGCCCGGCTGAAGCTGCTGAAGAAAAAACTGAATTCGACGTAATTCTGAAAGCTGCTGGCGCGAACAAAGTTGCTGTTATCAAAGCAGTACGTGGCGCAACTGGCCTGGGTCTGAAAGAAGCTAAAGACCTGGTAGAATCTGCTCCAGCTGCGCTGAAAGAAGGCGTGAGCAAAGACGACGCAGAAGCACTGAAAAAATCTCTGGAAGAAGCTGGCGCTGAAGTTGAAGTTAAATAAGCCAACTTTTCTGGTTGCAGCCTAAGCAATTAGGCTGATGGCTGGTGACTTTTTAGTCACCAGCCTTTTTGCGCTGTAAGGCATCAGTAGCATTTCACACTGTTTGACTGCTGATTGTCCTGACAATGCTTGTTTCTATCGACGACTTAATATACTGCGACAGGGTGCTCGCTCTGTGTAAATCGCAATGAAATGGTTTAAGCGTGATAGCAACAGGTATTGCGGAAAGTATTCAATTTTCCGGTCCACAAAATGGTGTTGCACAAACTGTCCCTTCGTCGGACAGATGGGTCGACTTGTCAGCGAGCTGAGGAACCCTATGGTTTACTCCTATACCGAGAAAAAACGTATTCGTAAGGATTTTGGTAAACGTCCACAAGTTCTGGACATTCCATATCTCCTTTCTATCCAGCTTGACTCGTTCCAGAAGTTTATCGAGCAAGATCCTGAAGGGCAGTACGGTCTGGAAGCAGCCTTCCGTTCCGTGTTCCCGATTCAGAGCTACAGCGGTAACTCCGAGCTGCAGTACGTCAGCTACCGCCTTGGCGAACCGGTGTTTGACGTTCAGGAATGTCAGATCCGTGGCGTGACCTATTCCGCACCGCTGCGCGTAAAACTGCGTCTGGTGATCTACGAGCGCGAAGCGCCGGAAGGCACCGTAAAAGACATTAAAGAACAAGAAGTCTACATGGGTGAGATTCCACTCATGACGGACAACGGTACTTTCGTTATCAACGGTACTGAGCGTGTTATCGTTTCCCAGCTGCATCGTAGCCCGGGCGTCTTCTTCGACAGCGATAAAGGTAAAACACACTCTTCCGGTAAAGTACTGTATAACGCACGCATCATTCCTTACCGTGGTTCATGGCTGGACTTCGAGTTCGATCCAAAAGACAACCTGTTTGTCCGTATCGACCGTCGTCGTAAACTGCCTGCAACCATCATTCTGCGTGCACTGAACTATACCACTGAGCAGATCCTGGACCTGTTCTTTGAGAAAGTGATCTTTGAAATCCGCGACAACAAGCTGCAGATGGAGCTGGTGCCGGAACGTCTGCGTGGTGAGACCGCGTCGTTCGACATCGAAGCCGACGGCAAAGTGTATGTGGAAAAAGGTCGCCGTATCACCGCGCGCCACATCCGCCAGCTGGAAAAAGATGATATCAAACACATCGAAGTTCCGGTTGAATACATTGCAGGAAAAGTAGCCGCGAAAGATTACGTTGATGAATCAACTGGCGAGCTGATCTGCCCGGCGAACATGGAGCTGAGCCTGGATCTGCTGGCTAAGTTGAGCCAGTCTGGTCACAAACGTATCGAAACGCTGTTCACCAACGATCTGGACCACGGTCCGTACATCTCTGAGACTGTACGCGTCGACCCAACCAACGATCGTCTGAGCGCGCTGGTAGAAATCTACCGCATGATGCGTCCTGGTGAGCCACCAACTCGCGAAGCGGCTGAAAGCCTGTTCGAGAACCTGTTCTTCTCCGAAGACCGCTACGATCTGTCCGCGGTTGGTCGTATGAAGTTCAACCGTTCTCTGCTGCGCGACGAGATTGAAGGTTCCGGTATCCTGAGCAAAGACGACATCATCGAAGTGATGAAGAAGCTCATCGATATCCGTAACGGTAAAGGCGAAGTGGACGATATCGACCACCTCGGCAACCGTCGTATCCGTTCCGTAGGCGAAATGGCGGAAAACCAGTTCCGCGTTGGCCTGGTACGTGTAGAGCGTGCGGTGAAAGAGCGTCTGTCTCTGGGCGATCTGGATACCCTGATGCCTCAGGATATGATCAACGCCAAGCCGATTTCTGCAGCAGTGAAAGAGTTCTTTGGTTCCAGCCAGCTGTCCCAGTTCATGGACCAGAACAACCCGCTGTCTGAGATCACGCACAAACGTCGTATCTCTGCACTCGGCCCAGGCGGTCTGACCCGTGAACGTGCAGGCTTTGAGGTTCGAGACGTACACCCGACTCACTACGGTCGCGTATGTCCAATCGAAACGCCTGAAGGTCCAAACATCGGTCTGATCAACTCCCTGTCCGTGTACGCACAGACAAACGAATACGGTTTCCTTGAGACCCCGTATCGTAAAGTGACCGACGGTGTGGTTACCGACGAAATTCATTACCTGTCTGCTATCGAAGAAGGCAACTACGTTATCGCTCAGGCGAACTCCAACCTGGATGACGAGGGCCACTTTGTAGAAGATCTGGTTACCTGCCGTAGCAAAGGCGAATCCAGCTTGTTCAGCCGCGACCAGGTTGACTACATGGACGTATCCACCCAGCAGGTGGTATCCGTCGGTGCGTCCCTGATCCCGTTCCTGGAACACGATGACGCCAACCGTGCATTGATGGGTGCGAACATGCAACGTCAGGCCGTTCCAACTCTGCGTGCTGATAAGCCGCTGGTTGGTACCGGTATGGAACGTGCTGTTGCCGTTGACTCCGGTGTTACTGCAGTTGCTAAGCGTGGCGGTACCGTTCAGTACGTTGACGCATCCCGTATCGTTATCAAAGTTAACGAAGACGAGATGTATCCGGGCGAAGCGGGTATCGACATCTACAACCTGACCAAATACACCCGTTCTAACCAGAACACCTGTATCAACCAGATGCCTTGCGTATCTCTGGGTGAGCCAGTTGAGCGCGGCGACGTGCTGGCAGACGGTCCGTCCACCGACCTCGGTGAACTGGCGCTCGGTCAGAACATGCGCGTAGCGTTCATGCCGTGGAACGGTTACAACTTCGAAGACTCCATCCTCGTCTCCGAGCGTGTGGTTCAGGAAGATCGTTTCACCACCATCCACATTCAGGAACTGGCCTGTGTGTCCCGTGACACCAAGCTGGGGCCAGAAGAGATCACTGCCGACATCCCTAACGTGGGTGAAGCTGCGCTCTCCAAGCTGGATGAATCCGGTATTGTTTACATCGGTGCGGAAGTGACCGGCGGCGACATTCTGGTAGGTAAGGTGACGCCGAAAGGTGAAACCCAGCTGACCCCAGAAGAGAAACTGCTGCGTGCTATCTTCGGTGAGAAAGCGTCTGACGTTAAAGACTCTTCTCTGCGCGTACCAAACGGTGTTTCCGGTACGGTTATCGACGTTCAGGTCTTCACTCGTGATGGCGTTGAGAAAGATAAGCGTGCGCTGGAAATCGAAGAGATGCAGCTCAAACAGGCTAAGAAAGATCTGTCTGAAGAACTGCAGATCCTCGAAGCAGGTCTGTTCAGCCGTATCTATGCGGTACTGGTTGCCGGTGGCGTTGAAGCTGAGAAGCTCGACAAACTGCCACGCGATCGCTGGCTGGAACTCGGCCTGACCGACGAAGAGAAACAAAATCAGCTGGAACAGCTGGCTGAGCAGTATGACGAACTGAAACACGAGTTCGAGAAAAAACTCGAAGCGAAACGCCGCAAAATCACTCAGGGCGACGATCTGGCACCAGGCGTGCTGAAGATTGTTAAGGTGTATCTGGCCGTTAAACGTCAGATCCAGCCTGGTGATAAGATGGCAGGTCGTCACGGTAACAAGGGTGTTATCTCTAAGATCAACCCGATCGAAGATATGCCGCACGATGCTAACGGTACGCCGGTAGATATCGTACTGAACCCACTGGGCGTACCGTCTCGTATGAACATTGGTCAGATCCTGGAAACTCACCTGGGTATGGCTGCGAAAGGTATTGGCGACAAGATTAACGCCATGCTGAAA
This sequence comes from Enterobacter cloacae complex sp. P13B, assembly GCF_014895915.1. NCBI lineage: Bacteria > Pseudomonadati > Pseudomonadota > Gammaproteobacteria > Enterobacterales > Enterobacteriaceae > Enterobacter > Enterobacter cloacae complex sp. P13B. Next base: position 18,215 of record NZ_JADBQN010000050.1, on the reverse strand, counting down.
CAGCAGCAGGAAGTCGCGAAACTGCGCGAATTCATCCAGCGTGCCTACGATCTGGGTACCGACGTGCGTCAGAAAGTCGACCTGAACACCTTCAGCGATGAAGAAGTACTGCGTCTGGCAGAGAACCTGCGCAAAGGTATGCCAATTGCAACGCCGGTATTCGACGGTGCAAAAGAAGCTGAAATTAAAGAGCTGCTGCAACTGGGTGGTCTGCCAACGTCTGGTCAGATTACGCTGTTTGACGGCCGTACCGGTGAACAGTTTGAGCGTCCAGTAACCGTAGGTTATATGTACATGCTGAAACTGAACCACCTGGTCGACGACAAGATGCACGCTCGTTCTACCGGTTCTTACAGCCTGGTTACTCAGCAGCCGCTGGGTGGTAAGGCACAGTTCGGTGGTCAGCGCTTCGGGGAGATGGAAGTGTGGGCGCTGGAAGCATACGGCGCGGCATACACCCTGCAGGAAATGCTCACCGTTAAGTCTGATGACGTGAACGGTCGTACCAAGATGTATAAAAACATCGTGGACGGCAACCATCAGATGGAACCAGGCATGCCAGAATCCTTCAACGTACTGTTGAAAGAGATTCGTTCGCTGGGTATCAACATCGAACTGGAAGACGAGTAATTCTCGCTCAAACAGGTCACTGGTGCCGGGTTAACCCCCGGCACCGGATTGTGCTAACTCCGACGGGAGCAAATCCGTGAAAGATTTATTAAAGTTTCTGAAAGCGCAGACTAAAACCGAAGAGTTTGATGCGATCAAAATTGCTCTGGCTTCGCCAGACATGATCCGTTCATGGTCTTTCGGTGAAGTTAAAAAGCCGGAAACCATCAACTACCGTACGTTCAAACCTGAGCGTGACGGCCTTTTCTGTGCGCGTATTTTCGGGCCAGTAAAAGACTACGAGTGCCTGTGCGGTAAGTACAAGCGCCTGAAACACCGCGGTGTGATCTGTGAGAAGTGCGGCGTTGAAGTGACCCAGACTAAAGTACGCCGTGAGCGTATGGGCCACATCGAGCTGGCGTCTCCAACTGCTCACATCTGGTTCCTGAAATCTCTGCCGTCCCGTATCGGTCTGCTGCTGGATATGCCGCTGCGCGATATCGAACGTGTTCTGTACTTCGAATCTTATGTAGTTATCGAAGGCGGGATGACGAACCTGGAACGTCACCAGATCCTGACTGAAGAGCAGTATCTGGACGCGCTGGAAGAGTTCGGTGACGAATTCGACGCGAAGATGGGTGCGGAAGCTATTCAGGCCCTGCTGAAGAGCATGGATCTGGAGCAGGAGTGCGAGCAGCTGCGTGAAGAGCTGAACGAAACCAACTCCGAAACCAAGCGTAAAAAGCTGACCAAGCGTATCAAACTGCTGGAAGCGTTCGTTCAGTCTGGTAACAAACCAGAGTGGATGATCCTGACCGTTCTGCCGGTTCTGCCGCCAGATCTGCGTCCGCTGGTTCCGCTGGATGGTGGTCGTTTCGCAACGTCCGATCTGAACGATCTGTATCGTCGCGTTATCAACCGTAACAACCGTCTGAAACGTCTGCTGGATCTGGCTGCGCCGGACATCATCGTACGCAACGAAAAACGTATGCTGCAGGAAGCGGTAGATGCCCTGCTGGATAACGGTCGTCGCGGTCGTGCGATCACCGGTTCTAACAAGCGTCCTCTGAAATCTTTGGCCGACATGATCAAAGGTAAGCAGGGTCGTTTCCGTCAGAACCTGCTCGGTAAGCGTGTTGACTACTCCGGTCGTTCTGTAATCACCGTAGGTCCATACCTGCGTCTGCATCAGTGCGGTCTGCCGAAGAAAATGGCACTGGAGCTGTTCAAACCGTTCATCTACGGCAAGCTGGAGCTGCGTGGCCTGGCCACCACCATCAAAGCCGCTAAGAAAATGGTTGAGCGTGAAGAAGCTGTCGTTTGGGATATCCTGGACGAAGTTATCCGCGAACACCCGGTACTGCTGAACCGTGCACCAACCCTGCACCGTCTGGGTATCCAGGCATTTGAGCCAGTTCTGATCGAAGGTAAAGCTATCCAGCTGCACCCGCTGGTTTGTGCGGCCTATAACGCCGACTTCGATGGTGACCAGATGGCTGTTCACGTACCGCTGACGCTGGAAGCCCAGCTCGAAGCGCGTGCGCTGATGATGTCTACCAACAACATCCTGTCTCCAGCGAACGGTGAACCAATTATCGTTCCTTCTCAGGACGTTGTATTGGGTCTGTACTACATGACCCGTGACTGTGTTAACGCCAAAGGCGAAGGCATGGTGCTGACTGGCCCTAAAGAAGCTGAGCGTATTTATCGCGCTGGCCTGGCCTCTCTGCATGCGCGCGTTAAAGTGCGTATCACCGAATACGAAAAAGATGCAAACGGCGAATTCGTTGCGAAGACCAGCCTGAAAGACACGACCATTGGCCGTGCCATTCTGTGGATGATCGTACCGAAAGGTCTGCCTTTCTCCATCGTCAACCAGGCGCTGGGCAAGAAAGCGATCTCCAAAATGCTGAACACCTGTTACCGCATTCTGGGTCTGAAGCCGACCGTTATCTTCGCTGACCAGACTATGTACACCGGCTTTGCTTATGCAGCGCGTTCAGGTGCATCTGTTGGTATCGATGACATGGTCATCCCAGAGAAGAAACACGAGATCATCTCTGAAGCGGAAGCTGAAGTTGCTGAGATCCAGGAGCAGTTCCAGTCTGGTCTGGTAACCGCGGGCGAACGCTACAACAAAGTTATCGATATCTGGGCAGCGGCGAACGATCGTGTATCCAAAGCGATGATGGATAACCTGCAAACCGAAACCGTGATTAACCGTGACGGCGTCGAAGAGCAGCAGGTTTCCTTCAACAGCATCTACATGATGGCCGACTCCGGTGCGCGTGGTTCTGCAGCACAGATTCGTCAGCTGGCAGGTATGCGTGGTCTGATGGCGAAGCCAGATGGCTCCATCATCGAAACGCCAATCACCGCGAACTTCCGTGAAGGTCTGAACGTACTCCAGTACTTCATCTCCACGCACGGTGCGCGTAAAGGTCTGGCGGATACCGCACTGAAGACAGCGAACTCCGGTTATCTGACGCGTCGTCTGGTTGACGTTGCGCAGGATCTGGTTGTGACCGAAGACGATTGTGGCACCCTCGAAGGTATCACCATGACCCCGGTTATCGAGGGTGGTGATGTTAAAGAGCCGCTGCGCGATCGCGTACTGGGTCGTGTGACCGCGGAAGACATTCTGAAGCCGGGCACCGCAGACATTCTGGTTCCACGCAACACCCTACTGCACGAACAGTGGTGTGACCTGCTGGAAGCGAACTCTGTTGACTCTGTGAAAGTGCGTTCCGTTGTATCCTGTGACACCGACTTTGGTGTGTGTGCACACTGCTACGGTCGTGACCTGGCGCGTGGCCACATCATCAACAAAGGTGAAGCCATCGGCGTTATCGCGGCACAGTCCATCGGTGAGCCGGGTACACAGCTGACGATGCGTACGTTCCACATCGGTGGTGCGGCATCTCGTGCGGCTGCTGAATCCAGCATTCAGGTGAAAAACAAAGGTAGCATCAAGCTCAGCAACGCGAAGTCTGTTGTTAACTCCGCAGGCAAGCTGGTTGTGACCTCTCGTAACACCGAGCTGAAGCTGATCGACGAATTCGGTCGTACCAAAGAGAGCTATAAAGTGCCTTACGGTGCGGTTATGGCGAAAGGTGATGGCGAGCAGGTTGCCGGCGGTGAAACCGTTGCAAACTGGGATCCACACACCATGCCGGTTATCACCGAAGTAAGTGGTTTCATCCGCTTTACTGACATGATCGACGGCCAGACCATTACTCGTCAGACCGACGAGCTGACCGGTCTGTCTTCTCTGGTGGTTCTGGATTCTGCTGAACGTACTACCGGTGGTAAAGATCTGCGTCCTGCACTGAAAATCGTTGATGCTCAGGGTAACGACGTTCTGATCCCGGGTACCGATATGCCTGCGCAGTACTTCCTGCCAGGTAAAGCGATTGTACAGCTGGAAGATGGCGTACAGATCAGCTCTGGTGACACCCTGGCGCGTATTCCTCAGGAATCCGGCGGTACCAAGGACATCACCGGTGGTCTGCCACGCGTTGCGGACCTGTTCGAAGCTCGTCGTCCGAAAGAGCCTGCAATCCTGGCTGAAATCAGCGGGATCATCTCCTTCGGTAAAGAGACTAAAGGTAAGCGCCGTCTGGTTATCACACCAGTAGATGGCAGCGAGCCGTACGAAGAGATGATTCCTAAGTGGCGTCAGCTCAACGTGTTCGAAGGCGAACGTGTAGAACGTGGTGACGTGGTTTCCGACGGTCCAGAAGCGCCGCACGACATCCTGCGTCTGCGTGGTGTGCATGCTGTTACTCGTTACATTGTTAACGAAGTACAGGACGTATACCGCCTGCAGGGCGTTAAGATTAACGATAAGCACATCGAAGTTATCGTTCGTCAGATGCTGCGTAAAGCAACCATCGAAAACGCGGGCAGCTCCGACTTCCTGGAAGGCGAGCAGGTTGAATACTCACGCGTTAAGATCGCTAACCGCGATCTGGAAGCGAACGGCAAAATCGGTGCGACCTTCGCACGCGATCTGCTGGGTATCACCAAAGCGTCTCTGGCAACCGAGTCCTTCATCTCCGCAGCATCGTTCCAGGAAACGACTCGTGTCCTGACCGAAGCCGCTGTTGCTGGTAAACGTGATGAACTGCGCGGTCTGAAAGAGAACGTCATCGTGGGTCGTCTGATCCCTGCCGGTACCGGTTATGCGTACCATCAGGATCGTATGCGTCGTCGCGCAGCGGGCGAACTGCCAGCTGCACCGCAGGTTACTGCTGAAGATGCATCCGCGAGCCTGGCAGAACTGCTGAACGCAGGTCTGGGCGGTTCCGACAACGAGTAATCGTTGATGCCGTAAATAAAAAACCCGCCTCGGCGGGTTTTTTTATATCTGCATTTCTTCAATTCACTAGCGGGATGCGTCGATAAAGCTCAATCATATCGCCCGCCAGATCCTGAATAACCATCGCGTTCATCAGGTGGTCCTGAGAATGAACGGTGATCAGGTTAACCGGCAGTTTCCCGGTCCCTTCGTCAAGTCCAATAAGCTGCGTCTGGATCGTATGCGCGTGCTTCACATATTCGCGGGATTCTTCCATCGCTTTTTCAGCTTCGTCAAACTCACCTTTACGCGCCATCTGCAGAGCCGTCAGGGCCGCACTGCGGGCCGCACCGGCGTTGACCAGCAGTTCCATGATTGTGGTTTCTAAGTCTTCCATTATGACTCCAGCAGTTTAAGCGCTTTTTCCAGTACGGCATCGCCTTTCATCATGCCGTAATCCATCATGTCGATCACCGCGACCTTTTTACCCAGCGGGTCGGCCTGTGCCTGCAGTTTAGCCTGCTCGTATTTGACCTGTGGCCCCAGTAATACGATGTCGGCCGTCGCGATATTGTCTTTAAACTCCGCAACCGGAACGGCTTTAATGGTGACTTCAACCCCTTTTTTCTGCGCGGCATCTTTCATACGTTGAACCAGCATGCTGGTTGACATTCCCGCTGCACAGCATAAAACGATGTTCTTCATAATCAGCCTCGATCTACATGTGTTTATTGATAATTATCCTGCGCAGAGAGCTTCAACAACCGCTTTACCGCGATTGTGTGTCAGGCATCACAAAGAAAGCGGCATTTTTCTGAAACCGGTTACAATTCTTCGAGTAAGAGAGAAAGTCAGCCGACGGCAGTGCGAACAATACGGTTTTTTCCCTGCTTTTTAGCACTGTAGAGCGCGTTATCAACGCTACCTACAAATTGTTCCAGCGGTTCGAAATGCCATTCACCCAGACCCGCGCTGAACGTGACGTACAGATTTTCTTCCCGCCATGCGCGTCTTGCAACGGCGGTGCGCCATGCGTCAAGCAATGAAAATGCGGCAGCGATCTGCTCGGCCTGGAAAATTACCGCGAACTCTTCACCACCGTAGCGATAGACCGAGACGTGGTGGGGCTGCATTATCTTGATCCCCTCGCGCGCCACGTTACGCAGGACAATGTCGCCGCTCAGGTGTCCCCACGTGTCGTTAATTGACTTGAAGTTATCAATATCAACCAGCGCCATCGCGAAAGGCTGGTGGGTATTTAATAATTCCTCCACATCGTTATCGAACGCACGGCGGTTTTTGCAACCGGTCAGCGCATCGTGAGTGGCCTGACGAACATACGCCATCTCACGCTCTTTATTGGACTGAATGGTGCGGCTCAGCATCGCTTCCAGACGCGGCGCCTGGCTCACATCGCCCGTTTTGATCGCATTGATAATGGTCATCAACACGGTACGCGAGGCATGACGCAGATAGAGGCCGAAGAGAATGATAATGATGGCCGCCAGCGCGAAACCCCAGCCTACGATCGTCGTTTCGTGTCGGGTGATATCGGTAAGCGTTGCGCCAGAGACCCTGTAGATGACAAACCAGTCCGGATTGGTAAATGAGTAGTAGTAATACCAGGCGTCGGTTTTCTTATCGTAAAGGTGGCCTTCGCCGCTGGTCATTTTATCCATCAGCGCTTCGCTGACGTACTGTTTGAAAAGCACGCCCGTATCAGGGTGCAGCACGACGGCGCCATCGCGTTCGACGACGAAGAATTCCCCCTGAACAGGGGCGACCATCTGACGCAGGGTATAGCCCATTGACGTTAAGTCGAGATGAAACGCAATCGTACCTTTAAGTCGACCTTCTGGTGAAATCAACGGTTTATAGAGTGTGACCGTCGGATGACCGTTGAAATAGTCCATATAGGGACGGGTGTAGTGGCTGAATATACTGGCTTCAGCATGGGCGACAAACCACGGACGCGTCCGGGGATCGAAGGTTTTACTCTTTTCCGTCTGGAGCACTTCCGGCGCGCGCAGATAATGTCCCTGCGTGTCTGCCAGCGAGATGGATGACACGGTCGGCATCAGGTTTTGCAAATGCATCATCATCTGCAGCCCTTGCGTCGGGTTGACGTTGAGGGTCTCGTTTAGCCTGTCATCGCGTGCAAAATACATCGCGGAGCGGCCCAGGATATAATCGTTTTCACGCAGGATTGACTCGGTGTAGTTCACCGCAAGGTTATGGGTGAAATTGCCATTAATCTTATGATAGTCCTCAAGGAAATCCTTTCGTTGTGAAAGAGTTACCACGACCGCGATCAGCGCAAAACTGCACAGAATCCCCGCGAAGCTGAGCATAATGGGTCGGGTGAAAGAGAGCTTTTTGCTGTGAAGTGCCATGAGTTGTACATCGATCCTGATGGTGAATATTTTTCGTCTGCCGATATCCTCTCAGCATAGTCGCTGTCCTGCGGTTAGCGGTGAATTATACGGAACACGATTTCAGGCGAGATGATTTATCTTAAGAATCACTAAGAAATTCCTTATCCATACTTTTGCGCCCCTCTTATGCACGAAATCGGAGGCAGGGCGAAACGAGGAAGAAGCTTTTCGCCCTGGTCAGCGTCCGTTGCTGACCTGATGACAATAAAAAACCGGACGATCGCTGACAATCATCCGGTTTTACCTTTCCGTAACGCCTCGATAATTTTCTACCGTGTTGCAGTGCGTTACATCGTCATTGCGAGGCTCTTCCCAGCCAGCTGTCCCAGTCTTTCCAGACAGGCTGTAAACCCTGTGCCGTCAGGGCGGCGGCAACGGCTTCAGGACGCCGTCCGTCATGCGGTGCAAACTGCTCCAGCTCCGGATGATCGTCTGCATACCCGCCCGGCTGCGTTTTGGAAAATGCGCTGACGTTGTTAATCGCCAGCGGGATGACGCGATCGCGAAACGCCGGGGATTCACGCGTTGAGAGCGATAACTCCACTTCCGGGGCGAGCAGGCGAAACGCGCAGATGGTCTGCACCAGCTGGCGTTCATCCATCAGCGAAGCCGGTTCAATGCCGCCTGCGCAGGGGCGCAGGCGTGGGAAGGAGATGGAGTATCGGGTCTGCCAGTAGTGCTGTTGCAGCCACAGCAGATGTTCTGCCACCATGTAGCAATCTACCCGCCAGCTGTCGGAAAGCCCAATTAGCGCACCCAGCCCGATTTTGTCGATCCCGGCGCGGCCCAGCCTGTCCGGCGTTTCCAGCCGGAAGAAAAAATCCTGCTTCTTCCCTTTCAGGTGATGCCGCGCGTACGTCGCCTCGTGGTAGGTTTCCTGATAGACCATCACGCCGTCCAGCCCGAGCGTTTTTAACTCCGCATACTCGTCCTGCGACAGGGGCTGAACCTCCATCTGCAACGACGCAAACTCCCGACGTATCGCAGGCAGATGCTGGCGGAAATAGTCCATTCCCACTTTCCCCTGATGCTCGCCCGTGACCAGCAGAAGATGTTCGAACCCCATTTCACGAATAGCAGCACACTCGCGTGCGATCTCCTCTTCATCGAGCGTTTTCCGCTTGATGCGGTTGCTCATGGAAAAACCACAGTAGGTACAGTCGTTGGCGCACAGGTTCGAAAGATAGAGCGGGACGTAGAAGCTCACCGTGTTGCCAAACCGCTGCCGGGTGAGGCGCTGGGCGCGCTGCGCCATCGGTTCAAGGTAGGCGCTGGCCGCCGGAGAGAGCAGGGCCATTAAATCCTCCCGGTTCAGATGATGGGCATTCAGCGCGCGCTCCACGTCAGCCGCCGTTTTGCTGTTGATGCGCAGGGCAATATCGTCCCAGTTAAGCTCGCGCCAGCGCTCGGTAAACGTGCTCATGAGATCGCCTCCAGAAAACCGGTCAGCGGGCTGGTGGCCTGTGCCTGAAAACTGCGCGAGCCGGGGCCGGACTCTCTGGCCAGCACGCCAGCCTCCACGGCGAGACGAAACGCACGCGCCATCCTGGCCGGGTCGTCGGCCACCGCAATGGCGGTATTCACCAGCACCGCGTCGGCACCCATTTCCAGCGCCTGCGCGGCATGGCTGGGCACGCCGATCCCCGCATCCACCACCACCGGCACGGTCGCCTGCTCGATGATGATCTCCAGCATCGCGCGGGTTTCCAGCCCCTGATTGGAGCCAATGGGCGCCCCCAGCGGCATGACGGCGGCGCAGCCGACCTCTTCCAGACGCTTACACAGCACGGGATCCGCGCCGCAGTAAGGCAGAACGGTAAACCCCTGCTGCACCAGCTTTTCTGCGGCTTTCAGGGTCTCGATCGGGTCGGGCAGCAGCCAGCGGGCATCCGGGTGAATTTCCAGCTTCAGCCAGCGGGTGCCGAGCGCTTCCCGCGCCAGCTGTGCCGCGAAAATCGCCTCCTCGGCCGTTTTCGCTCCGGAAGTGTTTGGTAAGAGCGTCACGCCTGCCTCCAGGAGCGGCGCAAGTATGGCATCGTTGTGCTGGCGCAGATCCACGCGCTTCATTGCCAGCGTCACCAGCTGGCTGCCGCTTTCACGAATAGCATCCACCATTAGCTGCGGCGAGGCGAATTTGCCGGTTCCGGTAAACAGATGTGAATCAAAGACTTTATCAGCAATACGTAACATCTCAGCCCCCTGCGATAACCTGAAACAGCAGGATCTGGTCGCCTTCATTGACCTGCTGAAGTTCCCACTGCTCGCGCGGCAGGATCTGTTGATTGAGCGCCAGCGCCGTTCCCGGCTTGAGCTGGCGCAATTTGTCGAGCAGGGCGGCAACGGTGAGACCGTCGTCGCACGTCATCGGCTCATCGTTAAACAGAATGCGCATCGTGGCCTCCGCATACCGGGCAGTGGCTGGCGCGGTGTAGTGCCAGATGGCGCCAGCCGCTGGAGCGGGCGTCGAACAGCCGGAGCGTGTTGCGTTCCGTCTCCATGCCGCTGAGCAGCTTGATGGCCTCCAGCGCCTGAAGGGTACCCATCACGCCCACCACCGGGCCAAGAATGCCTGCCGTGCGGCAGTTACGCTCCGGTTCAGCCTCGTCCGGCCACAGGCAGCGGTAACAGCCCTGCGCCCACGGCGGCGTAAGCACCATTATCTGCCCGCCGAAACCGACCGCGCTGGCGGTGATCAGCGGCGTGTTCTGTGCAACACAGGCCGCGTTGATGGCCTGACGCGTCGCCATGTTGTCCGTGCAGTCCAGCACCGCGTCGGCAAGGGCAACTTCACGTTGCAGCTCGTCTCCGCTAAGCCGCGTCTGGAGCGCAATCAGTTCGATATCCGGATTAAGCTGGTTAAGCCGCTGCCGGGTGATCTGCGCTTTAGGCTGGTTAACATCTTCAGTCGTGAAGAGGATTTGCCGTTGCAGGTTGCTGAGGTGCACCTCGTCGTCATCGGCCAGCACCAGCGTGCCCACGCCCGCACCGGCCAGATACAGCGCGGCGGGCGCGCCTAATCCGCCCAGGCCGACAATCAGTACCCGGCTGGCGAGCAGCTTTTGCTGCCCGTCAATGGCAATATCCTCCAGCAGGATCTGGCGGCTGTAGCGCATAAAATCGCGGTCATTCATCGCCTGCTCCTGCCAGCTGTAAAAGCTGCGCGGTGGCGGACCGCCAGTCTGCCGCCTGGGTGATAGCGCTGACGACGGCGATACTGCCGACGCCGGTCTCCAGCACCGCCGGGGCGCGTTCAAGGCTGATTCCACCGATGGCGACGGTCGGGTAATCGGCAAGGCGCTTAACGTGGCTCGCCAGCTGCGTCAGACCCTGCGGGGCAGAAGGCATCTGCTTGGTTTGCGTCGGAAAAACGTGACCGAGGGCGATGTAGGAGGGGCGGGCCGCCAGCGCCACGTCGATTTCCATATCATCGTGTGTTGAAACGCCAAGGCGCAGGCCAGCCTGGCGAATGGCGTTCAGATCGGTGGTTTCCAGATCCTCCTGACCCAAATGCACGCCGTACGCCCGGTGCTTAACGGCCAGCCGCCAGTAGTCGTTGATAAACAGGCGGGCATTGTAGCGATGCCCCAGCGCGATGGCGGCGACGACGTCGGCCTCCACCTCTTCATCACGCTTATCTTTGATGCGCAGCTGGAGGGTGCGAACACCGGCCTCCAGCAGGCGGGCGATCCACTCCACGCTGTCCACCACCGGATAAAGTCCTAAGCGAAAGGGCACGGAGGGGAAATCGGGCTTGTACATTACGCCTCCTCTTTTTTGAGGTAAATTTCGCCGCCTCTGGCGCGGAAGGTTTCCGACATGTCCGCCATACCGACTTCAATGGTCTGCGCGGCGGCGTAATCCCGCACCTCCTGGCTGATTTTCATCGAGCAGAATTTTGGCCCGCACATGGAACAGAAGTGCGCGACTTTGCCCGACTCCTGGGGCAGGGTTTCGTCGTGGTAGGCGCGGGCGGTGAACGGATCCAGCGCCAGGTTGAACTGGTCTTCCCAGCGGAATTCAAAGCGCGCTTTGGACATGGCGTTATCGCGGATTTGCGCGCCCGGATGGCCTTTCGCCAGATCTGCCGCGTGGGCGGCAATTTTATAGGTAATCAGTCCCTGCTTTACGTCCTCTTTGTTGGGCAGGCCGAGGTGCTCTTTCGGCGTCACGTAGCAGAGCATGGCGCAGCCAAACCAGCCGATCATCGCCGCGCCAATCCCGGAGGTGAAGTGGTCGTAGCCCGGTGCGATGTCCGTGGTCAATGGCCCCAGAGTGTAGAACGGCGCTTCGTGGCAGTGCTCCAGCTCCTCGGTCATGTTGCGGCGGATCATCTGCATCGGCACGTGGCCCGGGCCTTCAATCATCACCTGCACGTCATACTCCCAGGCGATTTTAGTCAGCTCGCCCAGGGTGTGCAGCTCGGCAAACTGCGCCTCGTCGTTGGCGTCGCGGATGGAGCCAGGACGCAGGCCGTCGCCCAGCGACAGGGAGACGTCGTACGCGGCGCAGATCTCGCAGATCTCGCGGAAGTGCTCGTAAAGGAAGTTTTCCTGATGATGGGACAGGCACCATTTCGCCATGATGGAGCCACCCCGCGAGACGATGCCGGTCAGACGTTTCGCCGTCATCGGCACGTAGCGCAGCAGCACGCCCGCGTGGATGGTGAAGTAGTCCACGCCCTGTTCCGCCTGCTCCAGCAGCGTGTCGCGGAACGCTTCCCAGGTGAGGTTTTCAGCAATGCCGTTGACCTTCTCCAGCGCCTGGTAAATCGGGACGGTGCCGATCGGCACCGGGCTGTTACGCAGGATCCACTCGCGGGTTTCGTGGATGTAGCGGCCAGTGGAGAGGTCCATCACCGTGTCCGCGCCCCAGCGCGTGGACCAGACCAGCTTTTCCACCTCTTCTTCGATGGACGAGGTGACGGCAGAGTTGCCGATATTGGCGTTGACCTTCACCAGGAAGTTGCGGCCGATAATCATCGGCTCCGATTCCGGGTGGTTGATGTTGGCGGGGATAATCGCGCGCCCGGCGGCCACTTCGTCACGCACAAACTCCGGCGTGATGTTCTCCGGCAGGCGAGCGCCAAAGCCTTCACCCGGATGCTGGTGGCGCAATATTTCGCTGCGGATGCGCTCGCGCCCCATGTTTTCGCGGATGGCGATGAACTCCATCTCCGGCGTGACGATACCCTGGCGCGCGTAGTGCAGCTGGGTGACGCATTTGCCCGCTCTGGCGCGTTTTGGCGTCAGCAGGCCGTTAAAGCGCAGCGCGTCCAGGCCGTCGTCGGCCAGGCGTTCTTTGGTGTACGCAGAACTGCGTACGCTCAGTTCTTCGCAGTCGTTACGCGCCTCAATCCACGGCTGGCGCAGCTTTGCCAGACCTTGCTGCACGTTGATAGCAACATCAGGATCGCCGTATGGGCCGGAGGTGTCATACACCGGCACGGCTTCGTTGTCTTCATACTGGGGGTTCTCTTTGCTGCCGCCGATAAGCGTCGGGCTGAGCTGGATTTCGCGCATCGGCACGCGGATATCGGCCTGTGAACCGGTGATGTAGATGCGTTTCGAGTTCGGGAAAGCGGTGCCTTCCAGAGTGTCGATGAAGTGTTGGGCCTGTGCACGCTGTTCGCGGCGGGTCAGTTTTGTTGTAGACATAGCTCATTCCAGAAGTGAAGGACATGGCTTGTCAGACGACGGATGAAGCAAGAGGAGATCGCCCCAGGGGCGATACAACAGCAGCGTGACTCTTGTTCCCTTCGCAGGTATTAACCTGATCAGGTTCCGCGGATCCCGAATTAACGGTCTCAGCCCGTGCTTACACACTGGGCACTCCGACAAGAAAAATCCCCCTCCGCAGAGGGGCGACTGGTTGTAAATTACTCGTTAACGGTTAAGAACTCAAGCAGGGCGCGCAACGTTATCGCTGCTGCTGATATTCAGGTTGTTATCCAGTACGAGGGCGATGAGCTTATCTTCCAGCGTGAATCGCTCTTCCAGCGCTTCGCCCAGGTCGGACAGCGCCTGCTGGAACTCAAGATAGTTATCGTGATCGATGGCGTTCTCGAGTGTGGAATCGTAATAGTCCATGATCTGCTGGGTATTGGCTTCCAGCTGCGGACAGAGTTTGCTGGCCGCTAAATACGGCGTTGTCCCTTCCATTTCGCGGATAATGCGTTCATAAATGTTGAAATGGCCGTCGGAGAGGTAGTCGACAAGGCTCTGACAAAAATCATCCAGCGCTTTTTCGTTCAGCCGCATAAAGGATTCTTTGCCAGGCTTAAGACCGACCAGATTGTAATACGCCACAAGGAGATGCTTGCGCACATGTAGCCAGCGATCCACCAGGGTGTTACTTCCTCCAACGCGCTCAGTCAGGCTTTCCAGCTGGTTTAACATGGTCGACTCCATAAGGTTTAGAATGGGATCTGCTTATCCAAAATGTAACCACAATGCTAACAACATGTCAGTGAAGCGAAGGTAGTGCAATAGATATGGATCGTATTATTGAAAAATCAGATCTGGGTTGGTGGATCGTCAGCCACGAACAAAAATTATGGCTGCCCTCAGGAGAGTTGCCCTACGGTGCCGCGGAAACGTTCGATCTGGTGGGCCAGTCCGCGCTGAAGATCGGCGAGTGGCAGGGCGATCCCGTGTGGTTGATCCAACAGGCGCGCCGTCAGGATATGGGATCCGTACGTCAGGTGTTAGATCTTGACGTCGGCCTGTTCCAGTTGGCGGGGCGGGGCGTGCAGCTGGCGGAGTTTTACCGTTCGCACAAATATTGCGGTTACTGCGGCCACACCATGCACCCAAGCAAAACCGAATGGGCGCTGCTCTGCGGCCACTGCCGTGAACGCTACTACCCCCAAATCGCGCCGTGCATCATCGTCGCCATCCGCCGTGATGATTCCATCCTGCTGGCGCAGCATACCCGTCATCGCAACGGCATTCATACCGTCCTCGCCGGGTTCGTCGAAGTCGGCGAAACGCTGGAGCAGGCGGTGGCGCGCGAGGTGATGGAGGAGAGCAGCATCAAGGTGAAGAACCTGCGCTACGTGACCTCCCAGCCGTGGCCGTTCCCGATGTCTCTGATGACCGCGTTTATGGCGGAATATGACAGCGGCGAGATTGTTATCGATCCGAAAGAGCTGCTGGAGGCGAACTGGTACCGCTACGACAATTTACCGCTGTTACCCCCTCCGGGAACGGTGGCGCGTCGCCTGATAGAAGATACCGTGGCAATGTGTCGGGCCGAGTATGAGTAGTGTTACACTGACGGACTGACGCAATAAGGAACTGCAAAATGACCGAACTGAAGAACGATCGTTATCTGCGTGCGCTGCTGCGCCAGCCCGTTGATGTCACCCCGGTGTGGATGATGCGCCAGGCGGGACGCTATCTGCCAGAGTACAAAGCCACGCGCGCGCAGGCGGGCGATTTTATGTCGCTGTGCAAAAACGCCGAGCTGGCCTGTGAAGTGACGCTCCAGCCGCTGCGCCGCTTCCCGCTGGATGCCGCCATTCTCTTTTCGGACATTCTTACCATTCCGGACGCGATGGGCCTGGGGCTCTATTTCGAAACCGGCGAGGGCCCGCGCTTTACCTCGCCGATCAAAAGCAAAGCCGACGTCGATAAGCTGCCGATCCCCGATCCGGAAGGCGAGCTGGGCTACGTGATGACCGCCGTCCGCACCATTCGCCGCGAGCTGAAAGGGGAAGTGCCGCTGATTGGCTTCTCCGGCAGCCCGTGGACGCTGGCAACCTATATGGTGGAGGGGGG
Source organism: Enterobacter cloacae complex sp. P13B (assembly GCF_014895915.1). Lineage (NCBI taxonomy): Bacteria > Pseudomonadati > Pseudomonadota > Gammaproteobacteria > Enterobacterales > Enterobacteriaceae > Enterobacter > Enterobacter cloacae complex sp. P13B. Next base: position 3,093 of record NZ_JADBQN010000050.1, on the reverse strand, counting down.
CAGCAGCAAAGCCTTCACCCTGATTAAAAAGATGATGTACGCCGAGCCGCTGGCTTTGCATGCGCTGCTCGACAAGCTGGCGAAGAGCGTTACCCTCTACCTGAATGCGCAGATTAAGGCGGGTGCACAGTCTGTGATGATTTTCGATACCTGGGGCGGCGTGCTGACCGGGCGCGATTATCAGCAGTTCTCCCTGTACTACATGCACAAAATCGTTGACGGCCTGCTGCGTGAAAACGAAGGTCGCCGCGTGCCGGTGACGCTGTTCACCAAAGGTGGCGGCCAGTGGCTGGAAGCGATGGCGGCCACCGGCTGCGACGCGCTGGGCCTCGACTGGACCACCGATATTGCCGATGCGCGCCGTCGCGTGGGCGACAAAGTGGCGCTACAGGGCAACATGGATCCGTCCATGCTCTATGCTCAGCCTGCCCGCATCGAAGAGGAAGTGTCGACTATACTGTCTGGTTTCGGCCAGGGTGAAGGCCACGTCTTTAACCTCGGCCACGGCATTCATCAGGATGTGCCGCCTGAACACGCAGGCGTATTTGTGGAGGCGGTGCATCGGCTTTCTGCCCAGTATCACAAGTAAGGAGTGGTTATGGATCTCGCGTCGCTACGCGCTCAGCAAATCGAACTGGCTTCATCGGTGATCCGCGAGGATCGTCTGGATAAGGATCCCCCGCAGTACATTGGCGGGGCGGACGTCGGGTTCGAGCAGGGCGGTGAAGTGACGCGGGCGGCGATGGTGGTTCTGAAATACCCGTCGCTGGAGCTGGTGGAGTACAAGGTGGCGCGTATCGCCACCACCATGCCCTATATTCCCGGCTTTCTCTCCTTCCGCGAATACCCCGCGCTGCTGGCCGCGTGGGAGCAACTCTCGCAAAAACCTGACCTCCTGTTTGTTGACGGGCACGGTATCTCCCATCCGCGTCGCTTAGGCGTCGCCAGCCACTTTGGTCTGCTGGTGGACGTGCCGACCATCGGCGTGGCGAAAAAACGCCTGTGCGGCGCGTTTGAGCCGCTCTCTGCCGAACCGGGCGCGCTGGCGCCGCTTATCCATAAAGGCGAGCAGTTGGCGTGGGTCTGGCGCAGTAAAGCGCGCTGTAATCCGCTGTTTATCGCCACCGGGCATCGGGTGAGCATGGACAGCGCGCTGGCGTGGGTGCAGCGCTGCATGAAGGGCTACCGGTTACCGGAGCCAACCCGCTGGGCTGACGCCGTTGCCTCTTCACGTCCGGCATTCATTCGTTGGCAGGAAATTCAGCCGTGATTCAGGTAAACTGCGGCTAATTTTCGATTCGAGACATCATCATGTTACAAAACCCGATTCATCTGCGCCTTGAGAAGCTGGAAAGCTGGCAGCACGTGACGTTTATGGCTTGCCTGTGCGAGCGCATGTATCCCAACTATGCCGCGTTCTGTAAGCAAACGGAGTTTGGCGAAGGCCAGATTTATCGACGTATCCTGGATTTGATCTGGGAGACGCTGACGGTGAAAGACGCAAAGGTGAACTTCGATTCACAGCTCGAAAAGCTGGAAGAGGCGATCCCGGCGGCGGACGATTACGACCTGTACGGCGTTTATCCGGCTATCGACGCCTGCGTGGCGTTGAGCGAGCTGATCCACTCCCGTCTGAGCGGTGAAACGCTGGAGCACGCCATTGAAGTCAGTAAGGCATCCATCACGACCGTCGCGATGCTGGAAATGACGCAGGAAGGCCGCGAAATGACCGACGAAGAGCTGCGTGCTAACCCGGCGGTTGAACAGGAATGGGACATTCAGTGGGAGATTTTCCGCCTGCTGGCAGAGTGTGAAGAGCGTGATATTGAGCTGATCAAAGGGCTGCGCGCGGACCTGCGTGAGGCCGGTGAGAGCAATATTGGTATAATTTTTAACCAATGAGACAACAAAACGTGATTTAACGCCTGTTTTGTCGCACCTCGACTCTTCCCTTCTGCCCCCCGTCTGGTCTACATTTGGGGGGCGAAAAAAAGTGGCTATCGGTGCGTGTATGCAGGAGAGTGCTTTTTTGGCATTTTCGTCGCACTCGATGCTTAGCAAGCGATAAACACATTGAAAGGATAACTTATGAACAAGACTCAACTGATTGATGTAATTGCGGACAAGGCTGATCTGTCTAAAGTGCAGGCTAAAGCTGCTCTGGAATCTACCCTGGCTGCTATTACTGAGTCTCTGAAAGAAGGCGATGCTGTACAACTGGTTGGTTTCGGTACCTTCAAAGTGAACCACCGCGCTGAGCGTACTGGCCGCAACCCGCAGACCGGTAAAGAAATCAAAATCGCCGCAGCTAACGTGCCGGCATTTGTTTCTGGTAAAGCACTGAAAGACGCAGTTAAGTAAGACGCGTGGCAGTGAACAGTTTTAACGAAGGGGCGGCAACGCCCCTTTTGTCATTCTGGCGTGGCACGCTCGCGCTGGCAGGCGTACTGTTGCTGTCTGCCTGTAGCCATGATTCCTCACTCCCCCCGTTTACCGCCAGCGGCTATGCTGACAACCAGGGCGCGGTCAGGATCTGGCGCAAAGATTCCAGCGATGAAGTCCATATGCTTACCGCGTTCAGCCCGTGGCATAACGGCAACACCTCGACCGCAGAGTACCGCTGGCAGGGCGATGCGCTGTCGCTGATTGAACTGAACATCTACAGCAAGACCCCCGAACACGTGAAGGTGCGTTTCGACGACCACGGCGAGCTGAGCTTTATGCAGCATGAAGTCAGCGGGTTGAAACAGCAGCTTTCCAGCGATCAGGTCGCCCTTTACCGCTACCGCGCCGAACAGCTCCGTCAGACCAGCGACGCGCTGCGTCAGGGCCGCGTGGTGCTGCGCCAGGGGCGCTGGCATGCCGATGGCACGGTGACCACCTGCGAAGGGCAGACCGTAAAGCCTGAGCTTGAATCCTGGGCAACCGAACACATTCAGCGCCGTCAGCGGCATTCGTCTATGGAAGTGAGCGTGGCATGGCTTGAGGCGCCGGAAGGCTCTCAGTTGCTGCTGGTGGCGAACGAAGACTTCTGCACCTGGCAGCCGACAGAGAAAAGTTTTTGATTTAAGTTCCCTCTCCCACCGGGCTGAG